>NZ_AUTP01000073.1:0-856 GCF_000498075.1 Pseudoalteromonas sp. TAB23 | reverse complement strand
GTCGTGCCAGCTGCCGACAAATATTTTACCATCGGGGCGCTGCTGAAATATAAAATCGCTAACGCCCCACACTTTAGCTACTTGCCTAAGCGCTTCAATACCTGTGCCGCTGTGATAAAACGCGGGTGCTATTTTATTTAAATATTCGGCGTTTTCAGGTGTTACGAACTCAACACCGAGCTTTGCCACTTCATCGAGCACGGCCTTTATTGTTGCGTGACGAATAGCAAGCGGGGCGGGAAAGCTTAACGCGCCTAGCAGTTCGCGGCAGGTTAAATACCAGCGCCCGTTGGCTTGGTGCTTTGACTCTATTACACCGAGAAAATACGGGATCATATTATCAAGCGTGTAACCTAGGTGCAGCTCGACCAACCCGCTTGGCTCCTGCTCTGCGACCACTTCAAATTTTGCGCGACCTGTGCTGGTAATGTCTAGCTGCACGGTTTTGCTAACAATATTGGTTACTGTGTTGCCGCCAATTGTTAGCGTGTTAGATAGGCGGGTGCTCATGGCCCTTCGACCTCGTTAAATTTATTTTGCACGTCGTCGTTACTGGTTGATGCTTGCGGCTCTGCGCTTTCGGTTGCCTGTTCGTCTAGCTGCTGTTGCTCGCGCTCTGATACAGATTGCACCTCTACCAGCTTAAATGCTACTTGCCAGCCTTTTTTGTTTTCTATTTCGCTGGCGCTTATGTCGCCGTCGAACTTTGCTTTACGTATTTTATATGCGGCGGCTAGCTCGTTATTTACGGTGTAAATAATACGTGCGCCGTTTTCGTCCAGCGCTTTGGCTTTGCTTATTAATAAAGCTAGGCTGGCGCTTTCGTCAAATGGGATTTTAGTATTTACGGTTAGCG
>NZ_AUTP01000072.1:0-4034 GCF_000498075.1 Pseudoalteromonas sp. TAB23 | reverse complement strand
ACTAAGCTCGCTACGTCGCCAGTGGCCTGCATAACTGATGCAAAGCCTTGTGCCGATATCATAATAAAACCAATCATCGCCATCATCGCAACGCCTTTACTAAATACGTCGCCGTTTTCTTCCCACTTAACTACACCAAATACACTAAATATCATTACACCTACTAAACCGCCTAAAATCATTGAGCCACTTAGGTTTTGTGCAACAAGTGAGGCAAGTACCGCACATAGCCCTACAATCATTACTTTTTTAGGGTTTTCTACCTCAGCCGATTCACTCTGAGTAGTTAATGGGAGCTTTGTGTATTCGCGGCGTTTTTTGTAGGTAATAAATACCGCAATAAGTAACCCAATAAACATACCTAATGCAGGAATTATCATCGCCACAGGGACTTGGGTATTTACAATGTCTAGGCCGTTATCAACTAGGTTTTTGTGCAAAATAGAATATAAGTAAATACCCCCAAAACCATAAGGCAGCACCATGTAAGAAGTTGCTAATCCAAATGTTAAAATACACGCTATAGCACGCCTGTCTAACCCTAACTGATTAAAAACAACGAGCAACGGTGGAATTAAAATAGGAATAAACGCTATGTGTACAGGTACTAAGTTTTGCGAAGAAATCGCACAACCTAAAATAATTAATAAAATGAAGTAACTTAAAAACGTTTCATTCCCGCTGCCTTTAGCATTTACTTTAGCAAGTAACTTATCAGCGAGAATGCGTGTTAAACCCGACTTAGAAATAGCAACGGCAAATGCACCGAGCATGGCATAACTTAGTGCAATTTCAGCTCCGGCAGAAAGGCCAGAATTAAATGCATCAACACTTTCTTTTATACCCAAGCCTGCGGTTAAACCAGCAACTAAAGCACTTATGATCATGGCAACAATGACGTTAACGCGAGACAGAGATAGCCCGAGCATTAAAATAACGCCTATAACAACAGCATTCATAGTATTCTCTATTTGGAAATTTTAATTAATTTTATCAGATCTTTAGCCTGAGTTTTACGCTCTTTCGTAAAAGGTTTTTTACCATAGCGTACTTGGTTAAATAACTGACGAAATGTGTTTATAGATTGTGCAGAACGAGGGGATTTGTCAGCAAAAAAATGTAACTGCTGACTCGGTGTTAAATTATCGGGTATATTTATTTTTTGTTTTTTCGCCCATGCTTTTACTTCATAAAACTCTTTAACCATAGGCGCTAATTTAGCCGGGCGTTTTGGTAAGTTTAAATAAACAAAATAACCTACAAAACAAAAACCAGCTGTTAGTAAAACCATTAATGGTACAAGCCAAATGTTTTTACTACCAAAAATTGATTTTAAAAAATCATTTTGTTTTTCTTCGTCAAAACCAAGTACCCAGCTAGACCATTGATAATCGAGATTTTCAAGTTCCAACCTTAACCAGTTAATAGCGGGGAAATTACTTAAACTCACTAAACCAAAATCAAGATTACTTTTAAATTCGTCATTCAGCTCTTGGTTTTGCGAAAGTGAGCCATTTAAACGCTCAGGTGCAACAACGGCGGTTGCATCAAAAATAACCCAACCTTCGTTTTGTAAATATACTTCTACCCATGCATGCGCATCGTACTGGCGAACTGTTAGCGTATTATTATCTTGATTTAATTCACCGCCTAAATAACCACTTACTAATCGAGCGGGTATACCTGCGGTTCTAAAAATGTACGCAGCAGCGCTTGCATAATGACCACAAAAACCTCGTTTATTATCAAATAAAAATTGGTCAATTGTATTATCGCCGCTCATAGGAGTGGGTGTTAACGTGTAAGTAAATCCCGTACCTGCAAAGTATTGTAATAAGCTATTGTAAAAATCGCGGTCAGAGTGTGTATTTTGTTTTAAGTTTTTAGCAAGTGATGATGTTTTTACATTCTTTTTATAAGCGAGGTATATGTAGCGTTTTTCTTCAAATTCGCCAAGCGGTAAAGTTGTGAAGTTAAAGCTATTTACATCGTATTGTAAGTTTTTAGCTTGGCGACTTTTTTTACGCAATAAGCCTAGCGAATTACCTTCAACATTTTGTGAATTACTACTGGAATACGCTAAACCATAGAGCCATTTTTGTGTTGCAGGCTCAGTAATAACTGAGTAGCTTGCAATAAGTTGCTTATCATTTTCGCTCTCGGTATTTGTTTTTACATTATTATATTTTAAAAAGTCAGACGTAAGCCACGCATTGCCATTAAACTCATCATGAACGATTGCTCGCCAATAATAAGGCGCTACAGGTTTTTCTTCATTAAATTTAGCTCTAAACACAAGCTCGTCAGAATTTGAAAGCTTTGCAATATCGAATGGATCGACTTGTTCAGAAAGCCCTGTTTTTGCAAGTTTAGGTCCAGGAAGCTGCCAAAATGCGGGCATTTTTGGTAAAAAAAGCAGTAAAAATATAGCTAAAGGAAGCGCTAAAAGTAGCAATTTACCACTTTGCTTAGAGGCGATTTTTAAATTATGTTTGGATTCGAGTAGGCCAAGTACTGCAAAGTTTAATATGTATAAACCACTTACAGATAAAGTCGTTAAAATACTTTGGTTAAATAAATACACCGATGAGAGTGAAAAAAACGTAAGCGTTGTAATTACATGATAGTGTTTTTTGGTTTTAGCCTGTAGCAGCTTAAATAAACTAGCAAGTAGCAGCATGGCCACAAATAAAATAACCGTATCCGACATGCCTACTGTGTAGAGCATTAAACCTAGTGACACACCTGCGAGTATATTTGCCAGCCAAGCATTTGGCTTTGGTTTATTACTCAGCGTTATGTAATAGTTCCATGCACAAATAAGTGCAAGTACACCTACAAAAACAAGCGGTAAATGTGATACAAAAAATACAATCAAACATGCATATATAAAAGACAGTGAATAATTTATTACTTTTTCGTTTTTAAGTATGTCCATTACACATCACCATTAAATGAGCATAATAATTCTAAGCATTGCTGCTTATGTTGCTGTCCGGTATTTGTATTTATTGTTTTATTCGGTAGCTTTAACATAAAAGGGGTGCTTTTCTCGGTTGCTTCACATACTAAAAAGCATAACTGGCTTAAACGTTGTTCTGTATCCCCATTCATCAACGTAAAATCGAGAAGCGCATTCGCTGTTTTAAAGTCTACAAACTCTTTAACTAACAACTGCTGTGTTTTTGCGTAATGCTTCCACGACACTCTTTGCAAGCCCATCTCAGGCAAGTGTGGGATTAACGACTCAAACTCTTCGCTACCAGATTGGGAAGAAATACCTTTATCGGCTTGCTCATCAAGCATAGAAACATGCGCATCACTGTGTACTTGTTCAAGCGACGGGTATACAAAAACATCTGTTTGTAATTGAATGTAGCTCCAAACAGTTATTAAACCAAAGGGATATTTACTCGCTATTTTAATACGTTGCACTGAGTACTTACCGCGTGAGCTGTAGGGTAAGTTGAGTGTAAGTAACTGAGTCTTACTATCAACTTCGTCGGTATGTTTGTGAGTTTGCTCACTACCTTGATATGTTAAATTAATAGATTGGGTAACTCTAGGGCTTTGTAATTCAAATACAATACTCGGTTTTTGAGGTGCGTAGCTGTTAAATGCATCTTTAAATTTAACCGTTAAGCCTTTAGCGTTACTGTAGCCCATTAATACAGCAATAATCATCACCACAAACATAAGATAAGACATTATTAAAATTAAATTATTTTGATAATTAATGCCCATTACAAAGTTTAAAATAGCCACAATTACAAAGTACCAGCCAAGGGATGATGGCAATACATAAATTGTTCTGTGTTCAAGTGTAATTGAGTTTTTTAAATGTTTATTTTTTAATAACTTATTAAATACACTTCGCTTAAATGACTTAAATAAAGAAGGGCGCTTAGCTGTTTTTTTTGGCATAAAAGTTTATACCGGAACTAAAACGTTTTTTAAAATATCGTTTACTTGCGCTTCACCGGACTCATTATGCAAACCTAATCGATGCTGACACACACTTGTAAATACGGCTT
>NZ_AUTP01000071.1:0-589 GCF_000498075.1 Pseudoalteromonas sp. TAB23 | reverse complement strand
CGGCTTGCGATTTAGGACCTTTTGAAACACCAATCAACTGTACATCACGGGCAACTGTTCTTACTAAGCGATTAGTTTTAGCGACTATGTCGAGTCGGTCACCTTTGTGTATGCGCGAAAGCGGAATATCTAAGGTGTTTAGTTTTAAAGTATATAAAACACGCCCTGCCGGAATGGCTTCTGATAAATTTTGGCTTTTTTCTCTAATAAAATCGGTGTCGAATAAGGGTTGTTCAACCATTTTATTAGTTGCTAATTTTTGACCTATTAATGCACGCGGATTTTGAACGCTCAGTGCAATATTTGAATAGTTACTTGGATCTATACTCTTTTGCTCTACATCGTGAACGGTTACAGTTTGGCCGGCAGACATATTTTTGTTTACTACCCAAGCTGTTACGCTATTTTCATCGTTTACCTGTCTAATACCCAAAGCCGAAGCTAACATGCCAGAGGTGATGAGTAATGTGAGAGCCGCTGTAGTTGCGCCTTTGTTACTTTTACTTTTCATAATATTCCTCCAGAGTAACTTTCACTGCCACACTTTTGTGGCAGTGAGCCTTAAGCTTGGTATTCAAACTTGGTTGCC
>NZ_AUTP01000070.1:0-1996 GCF_000498075.1 Pseudoalteromonas sp. TAB23 | reverse complement strand
CAGCTTTACCCAGTACATAGTTACCGAGCGTACAACCAATACCAAACATTACCATTGCGATAGAAATAGTATATGGGGCTGTTTTTGTTACCACTAAGATGGTGTCGGCAATGTAAGTATAAATACAAAATACCCCGCCAAAGCCAATAATTACAATACCCAAAATAGACCAAACCAGTTTGTTTTTAAGTACGCCAAACTCGTTTAGTAAGTTAGAAGGCTTAGCGTTATCTATATTTGGAACTACTTTATAAACAAAAATAAAAGCAATAAATGCAAGCACTGCAGCGCCGGCTAAACAATACCGCCAACTAAGGTTTTGACCCACAAGTGTTACAACAGGCACACCAACAATAGTAGCCACAGTTAAACCCATAAACACCTTAGACATAAAGCTAGCACGCTTACCTTTTGGGGCAATATCCGATGCTAATAAAATAGCCGCGCCAAAATATGCACCATGAGGTAAACCACTTAAAAATCTAAATATTACAAGCTGCTCAAGCGACGTTGCCATCGCGCTTAATCCGTTTGAGACAAACATTAAGCTTATAAATATGAGCAATGCTTTGCGCTTTCTCATATTAGCAGTGGTAAGCATTAAAATAGGGGCGCCCACTACAACACCAATGGCGTAAGCACTAATTGCATAGCCACTTTGTGATGGCGTTGAGCCAAATGTTTCGCTAATTAGTGGCAGCATAGGCATCATCGAAAACTCAGATAATCCTAAAATAAATGTGCCTAGCGCTAATACGAGTAAAATAGCGGTTCTGTTAAGTTGACTAGATGCCGACGTTACATCTGATGTCATAGATGATCCCTTAAGGTTTAATTTTAAAAATGAAACTGCACAATAGATCTTGAATAGGACATATTATGTGTATGCTTAAATTTTGGTGTGAGAGGGTAGTCTGTGAGGGCGCTATTTTAAGTTAAAAAAAGTACAGAGTCATGCATAAATTAGTGGTTTTATTAGGTTTTTAAAATGTTAATTAGAAGAAAATACTACTTAACATTTATAAAATAAAAAAACTATTTATAAAGCATATATATATATAAGATATTAAATATTAGCCGAAAGGTTATTTAAAGCTTATATTTACAGTACAGCTACATATTGATATCACATTAATTTGCTAATTTTTGTACTAATTTACTCCTTAAGGTTTTTATATGTTTGGTATTTCTAAAAGAAACGCAAAAATTGAAGAAATGGAGCTTCAATTAATTCAAAAACAATCTATTTTATCGGCAATTAATAAGCACGTTGCTTATATAGAGTTTACACCTGATGGAATAATATTAGACGCAAACCAGTTGTTTTTAAAAACGATTGGGTATAGCAAAGAGAAAATAATTGGTAAGCATCATCGTATGTTTTGCGAACCTGAATATGCAAAGTCAAACGAATATAGTCAATTTTGGCAAGCATTAAAAACAGGGAATTCTAAAGCAGGCTCATTTTTAAGGTACAAAGCTAATGGCGATAAGCTTTGGCTTGAGGCAACTTACTTTCCTGTAGAAGATCGCGGCGTAGTCACCAAAGTTATTAAAATAGCCTCTGATATTACGACCAGTTACATACAAAGAAAAGCGCAAGAGGCTATTGCAAATGCACTCGACAAAGCCTTGGCTACAATAGAGTTTACCCCAGAGGGTAATGTTTTAAAGGCGAACCAAAACTTTTTAGCAACAATAGGTTATAGCTTAAAAGACATTGTAGGCAAGCATCATAAAATGTTTTGTACTAAATTGTTTTATGAGAATAACCCACGCTTTTGGAGTGAATTAGCGCAGGGGCAGTTTAAGTCAGGAAAATTTAAACGTATTGCCGCCGACGGTTCAGAAATTTGGTTAGAAGCAACTTATAACCCAATTTTAGATAACAAAGGTAATGTAATTAAAATAATTAAGTTTGCATCAAATATTACCGATCGAATTAATAATAACAGTGCAGTGACAGAAGCCGCTGCAATAGCACATGAATCGGCGG
>NZ_AUTP01000069.1:0-5190 GCF_000498075.1 Pseudoalteromonas sp. TAB23 | reverse complement strand
GCGGCGAAACCAACTACATTCGTGCAACAGTCTCTTTATACCTAAGCGTATATAACTTATTTACTTCTTTGCTTGCTCTACTTGGCGCAAGTGATGACTAATTAAATAGTTCTGTTAAAATAGCCCCTTTATTGGGGCTTTTTTATTGGAATTGTTTTGGCACGCTTTGTTCTTTCATTACATACACCACCATCCGATCACGATACCACGCAACGCATAGTTAAATTTGCGAATGCATGTTTAGCCCAAGGGCACACCATTGATGCTATTTTTTTATACCAGCAAGGTATTTATCATGCATCTACCCACTTTGATTTATCCTCAGACGAACTTCAAATTTCAGCACTTTGGCAGCAACTCGCTGATCAAAATTTAAATTTAATGCTGTGTGTTACCGCCGCGCAAAAGCGCGGGTTAGATATTAAAAACACAGGTGTATTTAAAGTCGCAGGGTTAGCTGAATTTGCAATGCTTGCAAGCGACGCAGATAAATGGGTGCAATTTAAATGATAAACGTATTAGTAATGAGTCAGTGCAGCCCATTTGACGATTTAAATATTCGTGATGCACTAGATATGACATTGATATTTGCTGCTGTTGACCAAAATGTAAGTTGGTTGTTTAGTGGCCCCGCTGTTTTGGCTTTAAAAAAGCACCAACAACCAAACAATATTGGCTTAAAAGACTTTTTTAAAAATATTAAAACACTCGAAATATATGATGTTGAAAATATTTTCGTGTGTGAAAAATCATTGCTTGATTATGGTTTAAATAAACATGATTTACTCATAGAGGCAAAAGCTCTTAACTTTAGTCAACAACAAACACTAATTAAAGCGCAGCAACATGTGGTGAATCTATGAGTACGTTACATATTTTTTCAAAGCCGCTTAACTATTACTCGGCAAATCAGCTTGAGAATTTAATTTTATCAGGCGATAAGGTACTACTTGTTGGTGATGCCTGCTTTGCAAAAAAACAATTTAGACAATTTGCAGATACACTGTTAATACTTGAACAAGACGCGCAAGTACGTGCAATAAAATTAGCAGATAACGATAAAGCAATTAGCTATGAAGACTTTGTGGCACTCACTTTATCAACTAATCAATCAATTACGTGGTAACTCATGCTTGAATTTAACAACCAACAGATTGAAACCGACAAACAAGGCTACTTGCTCGACCATACTTTATGGTCAAAGGAGCTGGCGCCTGTAATTGCTACTCAAGAAAACATCACACTTAGTGAGCAGCACTGGGAAGTTATTAACTTTGTTCGTGATTTTTACATTGAATATAACACCAGCCCAGCAATTCGGATGCTTGTAAAAGCAATGGCTAAAGCACTCGGTGAAGACAAAGGAAACAGCCTTTATTTATATAAATTATTCCCTAAAGGCCCTGCTAAGCAAGCAACAAAAATCGCCGGATTACCAAAACCAGCTAGGTGCATATAATGAGATCTAAATCAGGCAATAATCAAGTAACTGAATCCAAGCCAAAAAGAAGTACAGGGCGTACTTATTCTCGCAGTGCACTTAACAAAACGCCTTCAGGTAAAAGAGAAATAAAGCCGCAAATAGCATCTAAAGACAGAAAAATTGTGTTATTCAATAAACCATTTGATGTGCTATGCCAATTTACAGATGACGCAGACAGAAAAACTCTCGCTGAGTTTATACCTATTAAAGAAGTTTACGCAGCAGGAAGATTAGACAGAGACAGTGAAGGTTTATTACTTTTAACAAACTGTGGAAAATTGCAAAACACCTTAACTGCACCTGATAAAAAAACGAATAAAACATACTGGGCACAAGTTGAAGGTGAACCAACAAGTGAATCAATTAATGATTTATGTAATGGCGTAGAACTTAAAGACGGGCTTACACTCCCCGCTAACGTTAAAATAATTGATGAACCTACAATTTGGACTCGTAATCCGCCTGTACGCGAGCGAAAAGCAATCCCTACCACTTGGCTAAGTATTACCATTAATGAAGGTAAAAACAGACAAGTTCGTCGAATGACCACGCATATTGGCCACCCTACACTTCGCCTTATTCGCTACAGTATTGGCAACTATACGTTAGATGATATTAATTGTGGTGAATACAAAGTAATTAAGGGTGTAGTTGATGCATAAACCGCATGTAACAGTTGCGGCAATAGTAAAAAAGCAAAATGAGTTTTTACTTGTAAAAGAGCACGATAAATTTACACAGCTGGTTTGTTACAATCAACCTGCGGGTCATTTAGAGCAAAATGAGACACTTGCCCAAGCTGCAAGCAGAGAGCTACTAGAAGAAACAGGCTTAGCGCTTGAGCCTATTGGGTTTTTAGGTGTTTATAATTTGCATGCCGATAACGCAGTGCACTATTTGCGATTCTGCTTTTTATTTGAAGCGCCTAATAATATAAAAGCACCAACACCAATAGATTCTGACATTATCAGCGCTAACTGGCATACATTAGAGCAAATAAAATCATTACCGCTTAGGAGCCCTTTAGTGCTCAAGTGTATTAACGACAGCCTGAATCGACCAGCGTTAAGCTTAGAAACTATTTATAATTGATTTACTCAGAGCTTAGCGCTATACAATTACGCCCTTGTTTTTTAGCATAATACAGGGCGTTATCAGCGGCTTTAACAAAGCTGATTTCATTACTATTTGTATAGTTGCTGATGGTATTAATACCCATACTTATAGATAAAAATCAGGTAAAGCTATCCTGGTGAGCAATAGCTAAGCTTTCTACAGCTTTTTGTATTTGCTCAGCTATAAACAACGCTCCTTGCCTATCCGTTTGTGGAAGTAAAACAACAAATTCTTCTCCACCATAGCGAGCCACAAAATCTTCTGGGCGACTAACCGTTGAAGCAATTTTTTGAGCCACGTCATATAAGCACGAATCACCCGCTACATGCCCATACCGGTCATTAAATTGTTTAAAATGATCAATATCAATAATAATCATCGATAGCATGCCTTCGCATTCTTTTGCTCGTTCAAACTCATGCGATAGCTTTTCATCAAACCGACGTCTATTCGCAATTTTGGTTAATGCATCCAAAAAGGCCATATCCCTGAGTATATCTTCTGCTTCTAAACGCTCTGTTGCATCATTAAAAACAGCTAAAAACTCTTCACCTATATCAATCCCTGAAATTTCCATCATCACTTGCGAGCCATCACGACAAGACACTCGATAGTTATTTGCGGGTATGTCATTATTGTTATTAAGTGCCTTTTCAAGTGAGTCTTGCCACAGCTCTTTTGCAAGTGCTCTGTATTGGGGATCTGGATACGCTTTTTCCCACCATGATTTAAGATTTGGCACATCTTCTACTGTATAACCAAAAACATCTACAAAACGTTGATTAACTTTCAAAATATCACCCGTCTTGGCACATACATTACATACAGGCATTGGCAAAACGGTAAATAACCTAGCGTAGTGACTTATCTCATGTTTGCGCATAGGGTTGAGTGTACTTTGAGGTAAGTAACTCATTGGCATATCACTTTTTTCAATACTAAGCTTTTCATCCATTTCTAAAGCGAAATACCATTCAAGCCACCAGTGCTCCACATGCTCCAGCACCTTTAGCTCAATGTTCTTTTTAACGGTTGAACCCTTTATTAAGCTAAATAACTCATGTACATGGTTTGGTTCTTGGTAAATATGAGGGTTTTTGAGTTTTATTAACTCATAAAAAAGGTGATAGGCTGACTTTTTAAACTCTGTCGTTTTACTGGAGAGTAATTCACTATCCACAAAATCAGATTTGCGTGTGTAGTGTTCAACTAAAGAATTTATCTTGTTTATTTGATAGGCATAATTCATATATTCATTCCATTGACTATATTTCAAGCGGCTTTAAAGTGGTTTACATTCATATACTCACCACTATTTTATTTTTATTAAGTGTATATTTACTCTAGTAGTTTTAAAAGAAAATACTATTAATAAAACTCAATAACTACATGAATTATTCTATAGTCTTAATTTATTAGTAAATATCACTTTAATATTACTAAAGTTACAGCCTGATAATGCGTTTAAGTCTAGTTTGCTATTTGTTATACAAATAAAATAGTGACAAATTATGTCCTTTGCCGCCCTACGCTCTTTAAGCACAAACAAAATACATGCTATAATCGCGGCCTTTCCAAGTTAACAGTAATCTGTATAAGCGAAATTATTCATGAGCGAAAATAGTCACATTAAAGTCATTGTTGGCATGTCCGGCGGTGTTGATTCTTCTGTATCTGCATATTTGTTACAACAACAGGGCTACCAAGTCGAAGGCCTGTTTATGAAGAACTGGGAAGAAGATGACAATGATGAATACTGTGCTGCCGCTGATGACTTAAAAGATGCACAAGCCGTGTGCGACAAATTAGGCATTGAGCTTCACACTGTTAACTTTGCGGCAGAATACTGGGACAACGTATTTGAGTACTTTTTAGCAGAGTACAAAGCAGGCCGTACACCTAACCCAGATATAATGTGTAATAAAGAAATTAAATTTAAAGCCTTTTTGGAATTTGCAGCTCAAGCACTCGGTGCTGACTTTATTGCAACGGGTCACTATGTTCGCCGTGAGCTTCGCGATGACAAATACGTAATGTGTCGTGGACTTGATAACAATAAAGATCAAAGCTACTTCTTATATACCCTAAGCCATGAACATATTGGCCAAACGTTATTCCCGGTAGGCGATATCGAAAAACCAGAAGTACGCCGCATAGCAGAAGAACAAGACCTAATCACTCACGATAAAAAAGACAGTACAGGTATCTGCTTTATTGGTGAGCGTAAATTTAAAGACTTTTTACAAAAGTTCTTACCAGCACAACCTGGCGTTATCGAAGACACAGACGGTAATAACGTAGGCGAGCACGAAGGCTTAATGTACCACACACTTGGACAACGCAAAGGCTTGTTAATTGGTGGTATGAAAGAAGGTTCTGGTGAGCCTTGGTACGTGGTCGATAAAGACCTTGAGCGAAATGTACTTATTGTGGGCCAAGGTAAAGATCACCCTCGCCTATACAGCAACGGTCTTAACGCAAACCAACTTCACTGGGTAGACCGTATTGGCCCTAAAGGCACAACTCGCTGCACGGTAAAAACGCGTTACCGCCAAGAAGACTTAAGCTGTACCCTACTTGTAGGTGAAGAC
>NZ_AUTP01000068.1:0-2238 GCF_000498075.1 Pseudoalteromonas sp. TAB23 | reverse complement strand
GGTTAGTACACGAATGGGTGAAGTAGAAACCATTGAGTTTAACCAAGACGGCGGCTTAGGCATTAGTGTATATGTTGGTAATAATAAAGGCTCAGCATCGACAGCTGATTTAAATCCAAAAACATTGCGCACGGTAGTCGAAAAAGCGATTGATATAGCCAAATTTACATCGGATGACCCATTTAACGGCGTTGCTGATAAAGAATTGCTTGAATTTAATCCTAAAGATTTAGATTTATATCATCCTTGGGATGTAAGCCCTGAGGAAGGTATTGAGCTTTGTCATGCTGCTGAGCAAGCTGCATTAAATGCAGATGAGCGTATTGTTAACTCAGATGGTGCGAGCTTTTCATCGCATCAGGGGCTACGTGTTTATGGTAACAGCCATGGTTTGATAACCGGTTTTCCACGTACTCGTCATAGCATTAGCACTATGGTAATAGGTCAAGATGGCGAACACATGCAACGCGACTCTGCTTATACTGTTGCACGCGATCAAGCGGGTTTAAATGACGCAGCGGCAGTTGGGCTTGAAGCAGCAGCTGAAACATTAGCTAAATTAAATAGCCAAAAGTTAGGCACAATGAAAGTGCCTGTTATTTTTAGAGCCGATATTGCAAATTCATTGTTTGGTCACTTAGTGTCGGCAATTGGTGGTGGCGCACTTTATCGTAAATCAAGTTTTTTACTTGATAGCTTAGGCACACAAGTATTTAGTAATTGTGTAAATATTGCTGAGCGCCCACATATTTTAAAAGGGTTGGCATCATCACCGTTTGATAGCGAAGGTGTTAAAACATTCGATAGAGAAATTATTCAAGGCGGCGAGCTACAAACTTATTTATTAGCAAGTTATGCCGCGCGTAAAATGAATATGACCCCAACAGGGCATGCTGGCGGTATACATAACTGGCTTGTTGAGCAAACTCATAACGATTTAACTGCACTATTAAAAACGATGGGCACCGGCTTATTAGTTACAGAGCTAATGGGGCAGGGCGTAAATACCGTAACGGGTGATTACTCTCGTGGTGCTGCTGGTTTTTGGGTTGAAAATGGTGAAATCCAATATCCTGTAAGCGAAATTACCATTGCTGGTAATTTAAAAGATATGTTTAAAGGCATATCTGCTATTGGTGGTGACATAGAACGCCGTGGTGGTATTCAAACTGGCTCAGTATTAATAGAGCAAATGCAAATAGCCGGCGCGTAGTATTAATACGCAGTGTATACTTAGACCTAGAGTATTATCTCTGGGTCTAAGTGAGCTTTTACAAGGTGTAAAATGGCTAAAGATAGATATGCACCAAAACCGCTAACCGATATTATGGCGGGGTTAAATAATCGTTTATCAGCTTATGCAGGCAAAAGCCAAGCACTTGATACACAGCAAACCCTATTAAAAGATTTTTTGGGTCCTAAGTTGGGTGATAAATGCCGAGTCAGTAATTACCGAGACGGCACGCTAATGATAGAGGCGGTATCTGCACCTATCGCGCTTAGGCTTAATTATTTAAAAATGGATATGCTTTCACATTTTAGAGCTGCCGGAATGGCAGAGCTCGGGCAAATAAAAATAACTGCAAATCCTCAAGCAACTCAGAGATTAAGTACAGCGAATAAGTCGGGCAGTCCTGCAGTTACCAACTCACGTAAAATGAGTGAGCAAACAGCTGATTACTTAAACGCGATAGCATCTTCTGCACCCCCTTCTTTAAAAGAAAAACTAGAGCGTTTAGCGCTTCACGGAAAAAATAAAAGTAAGTCTTAACTACCCACCATCTTGTTATTGGTGGGGCTAATTTGGCAGCTCACCGCATTCAAAATACTTTGTTACATATTCCATTTTATTGTTGGCTTAATGAGGTTTATGATACTGCGTGGGCTTTATATTGATCGAAAGCTCTTTGATACCCATTCCATTAAGTAAAAGCGTGTAGGCAGTGCTATTTTTACTCCTGCTATATTCAAGAATTTAATGGAGTTGGTATGTGATACCAACCTGCATAAGTCTTTGATCAATTTAACGAATTAAATTGCACTATAACGTTGTTAAAAATTTTTTATTTAGAGCAACTAGATACAAAAACCTTTGCCTGGTTCTAGCGTAATTTTCTTAACGTTAAATAGACCCCATATATAAGCAGATTGGTATGATTCAATTCTAACTAACAAACGGAATAATTATGAATAAAGTAACAATGGCTGCTGCAAGTATCGCACTTGCGCTTGGCTTGG
>NZ_AUTP01000067.1:0-5097 GCF_000498075.1 Pseudoalteromonas sp. TAB23 | reverse complement strand
CCCGCCTGTTTGGTGTGTCCACAGGGCTGCGTAAATCCCGCCCTTAGCGATTAGTTCTTCATGAGTGCCTTGCTCAACTACGCCGCCGTCATCAAGTACAATTAATCTATCCATTTGTGCAATGGTTGAGAGCCTATGCGCTATGGCAATTACTGTTTTGCCTGTCATTAAGTCATCAAGACTTGCCTGAATTGCCGCTTCTACTTCTGAGTCGAGTGCGCTGGTGGCTTCGTCGAGTATAAGTATGGGTGCATTTTTAAGTAGCACACGTGCAATAGCAATACGTTGGCGCTGTCCGCCCGAAAGAGTAACACCGCGTTCGCCCACTTGAGCATCAAAGCCTTTGTTGCCTTTGCTATCTACCAAGTCGTTTATAAACTCAAGTGCTTTAGCTTGTTTGGTGGCGTTGATCATCTCGTCTTGCGTTGCATCGGGGCGACCGTACAAAATATTGTCTTTTACTGAGCGATGAAGCAGGGAAGTGTCTTGCGTAACCATTGCTATGTAGCGGCGTAGACTTTCTTGGCTTACATCTGTGATGTTTTGCCCATCAATTTTTATTGTTCCTGAGTCGGTATCGTAAAAACGCAGTAATAAGTTAACAAGCGTTGATTTACCTGCACCAGAGCGGCCGACTAAACCAATTTTTTCGCCAGGCTTAATGTTTAAGTTTAAACCGTCCATTACTGGGCTGCGATTAGTCTCGTTTGCTGCTTTACCGTAATTAAAGTGTACGTTGTTAAACTCAATGGCACCTTGGCTTACGTTAAGCGTATCGGCATTTGGTTTATCGGCAACTTCGATAGGGTTTGATAGTGTTTTCATACCATCGGCTACGGTGCCAATGTTTTCGAACAAGCTGCTTATTTCCCACATGATCCATTGCGCCATACCGTTTAATCTAAGCGCTAAACTAACAGCAACTGCAATGGCACCTGCGCTAATTGCACTCAGTGACCATAAATAAAGTGATACAGCGGTAACTGAAAATACTAATAAATAATTTAAGCTTTGAATAACAAAGTTTAGGCTGGTTACCAAGCGCATTTGTTTGTACACAGGCTGTAAAAATACATCCATGCTTTGTTTTGCGTATTGCTCTTCACGCTGGGTATACGAAAACAATTTAATAGTAGAAATATTTGTGTAGCTATCAACAATTCGACCGGTCATTTCTGAGCGCGCATCGGCTTGTGAGCTGGCAATTTTTTTAAGGCGCGGTACAAAATAAAGCTGTACGCAAATGTATAAAACTAACCAAACCAGTAAAGGGATCATTAAGCGCCAATCAGCTTCGGCAACTAAAAATACCATTGAGCCAAAATAAACCACTATGTACATTAATACATCGAGTAGTTTGGTCACTGTTTCGCGAACGGCTAAAGAGGTTTGCAATACTTTGGTGGCTATTCTTCCTGCAAACTCATTTTGATAAAAGCTCACACTTTGGCGCAGTAAATAACGATGCGCTAACCAGCGAATCGACATAGGGTAATTGCCCAGCAATGCTTGGTGCAAAATAGCAGAATGAAAAAATACGACTACGGGCAATACCAGTAAGAGCATGACAGCCATTTTGATAAGTTCTGATTTTTGCTCTACAAACAAGGTTTCGGGTGTGTAGGCCGTTAACCAATCAACAAGTTGGCCCATGTAGCTAAATAAAGAAACCTCTAAAATAGCGAGCATGGCGGCGCTGATTGACATTAGCACCAACGACAATTCCATTCCTTTGGTGTAGTGACGACAAAAAGCAAATAAAGTAGAAGGCGGCTGAGTAGGTTGATCCTCAGGAAATGCTTTTGTCATTTTTTCAAATAATCGATACATTTTAAAAACTTAAATGGCAAATAATGGTGGCTATTATACCATTTAAGTATTTTTAAATGCAGGTTTGTAAGGTATTAATTGTGAATATGCTAGAGCGTTATTAATATAAACTTATGTATAAAAGAACACTTAAAAAAACTTCACTTACTTTTATAGCATTGGGTTATTTAGGTTTGTACCTTTGCTCATGTATAAATCGTCATATCTGAGACCACCATTTCCGTAAGGCTTTTTAATTGGGCCTGTATTACAGTTAGCTAAAAAATATATAAGAGGTTGTTCGCGCTTCATTCTAAATTGTGCATTTTTATACACCAGTGTTTGCTTGCTAAATTCACCACCTTTTACGTAAACATCATATTGCTGACCTTGCTCTGAGGCTGCTGCGTTATTAACAACATACCATACGTCGTACCAGGTATTTGTTTGCAGAGGTTTAGCTGACTGTTTGGTAGTGTAGTTTTGAATGTTGCTATATCCGCCGTCGGTTTTAACCATTAAAGCGCCATCGTTTACAAGCCCGTTTGATTCTGTTTTATCGGTTACGCGAAGTGTTGGCTCAAACGCATCGTACGCATGTTTATTAATTAGCTCTGGCGTAAGGTTGCTTAATCCAAAAGCATGGTTATTAGGAAAAGCAGCCACGTTTACACGCATATAAAATGTGTAGGTGTCACCAACTTCAACCGCTTGTGGAAGCTTTGTATAAGAAAGTGCTTTACGATTGCCAACAATGCCCTCAGCCGCAGGCTTTTTTAGTAAATAATGATTTGTTGATGAGTTTGCTTGTTCTGATTGTATAACCGTTATTTGTGGGTTTTTAACTTGTGGCTTAGTTTCATTTTGGGTATCGACACTTTGCCAGTCACTAAGAGAGTTTTCAAAATTATCAATAAGCAGCCAATCGCTCGATGTGTTTTTGTGAATGTTTGAACACGCAGATAGCGCGCTGAATAAGCAAAGAATTAAAATGTGTTTGGAATGCATAATTGGCTCTCAGTAAATTTAGGTTTTTTGGTTAACCAATTATTGTTTTGGCTATAACTTCAAGGTAAAGGTTATGTAACCAATTTAATGTTTTTATGTCAATCATTAAAAAATAGGTATGGCGTGGTAACTGCACAAATATAAAAATTATTATTCCATTCAAAAAATTAACCAGTAAACTTATCCATTAAATCAACTCAGCAAATTTCAGCTGAGTATAAAAATAATTTAATAGTTAGGATGTTATATGTATACGGGTTCGTGTTTGTGCGGTGAGGTAAATATTGAAGTGTCGGGCAGTATAACTAGCATTATTCATTGTCATTGTTCACTGTGCAGAAAAAACAGCGGGACTGCATTTGCAACCAATGGCTTTGTAAATACAGATGACTTCACAATAACTAAAGGGCAGGCACTACTTAGCGAGTATAGTTTTAAAGTAGGGCGTACTCGTTACTTTTGTAAATGTTGTGGCTCGCCGGTTTATAGTAGCAATAATGATGACAAAAGCAGAATACGAATTCGTTTAGGAATATTTGATAGCGATATTACTGAGCAGGTTTTATCGCATAATTTTGTTACGTCTAAAGCTAACTGGGAGAAGTTAGAAACAAGCTTACCGTGCTATGAAAAACATGAACCTGGTCGGTAACGCGTTTTATTCAATGTGGTAAATGCTGTTAATACTTTTATAAAGGTTTGGCGCAAAATTTATAAACACAGGTGAGTTTTGTATTTCATCAACGTTTATGTGCATTAATGTTTGCTGGCTTAGTATGATCACTATATTTTTGTATTCGTTAAACTCTATTATCCCTAAGCACTTAAAATGTTGCCTTAAAAGTACTAAAAGCATTTGCAGCTCTTGGCCTGTTTGTGGGTTTAAATTAATGATTACTTGCGTATTTTGCTCACTGCAGCTATTTATATTTTGCCAAAAGCTATCGCTGGTTAAAAAAGGCTGGTGATATTCACCACTAAAAATATCGATAGTGATTACGTTAAAGTGATCAGTGCATTGGGTAATATATTGCTCGGCGCATTGTAAATAGGTGCTGTGCTTAATTGGTAACTTAAAGTGCTGGGCAGCAATTAAGGCAATGCTTGGGTTTATTTCTACCGTGTTAAATGTATTGATGGTGTTTATGTAAGGCGTATTACTTTGTAAGTGATACATAATTCGCTCAAACCCTGCAGTGCCCAAGCCTAAATTTAATATATTTAGTGTATCTACCGGTTTAAGTAAAAATAACATCATACACTGGTTTACAGGTACTATTACTTGCTCAGGGTGTATAAGGTTCATAACGCCCTGAATTGTAATGTCTTCATTGGCTTTTTGTGCAAGCGTTAACCAACGGTATTCTTTATTTTGATACACGCATACGGGGCCGTATGCACTTTGCTGCGACTCAATAAGGTTACTTTTAATTGTATCTTCTTTTAGCTGACGCATAACTTAAACTATTAATATATACACAATGACAGTGTGCCACGAAAAACACATTTTTTTATAGATTATTGTGTAACAAGGTTTGTAATTTAACCTCTAAATATAATATTGTATTAGCAATTAATTACTTAGACGTTATTCAAGGATTGAAAATGAGAACATTTATTTGCGCTGTTCATTTTGTGTGTGCTCAGTGGATGAAAAAATTAGACTCAAGAAATAAAAATACGGCCATCAATGCTGCAGCATTGTTAGCCATGATATCTACTGTATATAGTTTTCTTTTAGCTATGACGTTTGACATTCACTACTTAGATAAAATAATCAGTACTTTTAAGCAAAACCCTTTACTTATTGGTGCTCTATTTTACGCAATCGTAATTGGAATTGTGTTTTTAATTTTGGGTGATTTTAACGGTTATAGAAGTAGAGTTAGATCTTGTATAAATAAAGGGAGCTTTAAAAAATATATTTTAGGAATAAAGCTGTGGATGTTTGGGTTAATTCCTATGACCGGTATTATGTTGATTGTACGACTCAATTAACTCTCTAAGTATTACTATAACTGCGCTTTAGCGTGCTCCTTTCTACATCTACCTCAAATGTATTGCCATAAAATCTTAGTTAAGTAATGGTTACACTATAATAATTAGGAGCTAATAGATGCTTAAAACACCTTTGAAAATCACAACAACGTTACTCAAATTTACTGCAATTGCAGGCGCTTGCACACTTGCATTATCAGCACATGGTGAAACGCAATTACAATATACCGACCAACAAAAGTTACACGATATAGCAAGTGAAGTGTCGGCTACCCGTATCGG
>NZ_AUTP01000066.1:0-676 GCF_000498075.1 Pseudoalteromonas sp. TAB23 | reverse complement strand
ATATTGGACGAGGCGGTTGGACTTGGTATACCGGATCAGCGGGTTGGTTATACCGACTAATAATAGAATCTTTATTAGGTGTAACACGAACAGGAAATAAGCTAACCATTTCACCGTGTATTCCAGAGAATTGGAGCACCTACTCAATCGACTATCGCTTTGAGAGCACCTATTACCATATTACAATTGAGCAAATTATAGGGGATAAAAAACATAATAAAAGTGAGCTAATACTTGACGGTATAGCGCTTGAATCAACTTATATTCCACTTGAAAACGATAAGCAAAAGCATGAAGTTCACCTAAGCGTTTACTCAATGACTTCTAATAAATTGAAACCAAGTAAAATATAAACAAACGAATTAAGGATACAAAATGAGTAGTAATACAGATAATAACACTCGCCCAGATTACGACAGTGTTATCCAGGATATCGCTGATTATGTATTAACGTTTGAAGTATCAAGCGCAGAAGCACTAAACACTGCACGTAATTGTTTAATGGATACCTTAGGCTGTGGGCTGCTCGCTTTAAAGTTTTCACAATGTACCAAACTTCTTGGTCCAATTGTCAAAGGGACCGTTGTTCCTAATGGCGCACGAGTACCTGGGACCTCGCTCATACTCGACCCTGTTAAAGCAGCGTGGGACATTGGTTGTACCATCCGCTGGCTCG
>NZ_AUTP01000065.1:0-2607 GCF_000498075.1 Pseudoalteromonas sp. TAB23 | reverse complement strand
GCCGCCACTTAGCCAAACCGATCGCCAAAACTTTGCAAATAACCTCGACCGTATTTTAGCGCAAAACAAGGCTAACTAACTTGAATACCCAATTAGTTGGCTTAGGTGATACGCAATTTAGCGTGGCGGTATACGTAGCAAAAGCGCCGCCAATGCCGTTTTTTGAAACACTTGAATGCCTAGAACCGGTTATAAATGAGCAAATAAATACCATAAACCAGCACTGTGGTAATGGTTGGCGCAAAGTGTTTAACGTGTACGCAAAAGTGCTATTTGCCCTGCCAAGTGAGCATTATTCATTTGCTAAACAAGCCCCTACTTGGCAACAATATCGCGATGAGTATTTACTGCAAAAAAATAGTAAAAACGCCCTGCTATTTAGCGCGCCCAACATTACTATTACGTGTGCAAATAAAGCTGCTAGCAATAAAAACCAGTTACACATAATTGCCGGTCGTACGCACGCTAAAAACTTATTACAACAAGGTAAGTTACATGCACAATTTGATTGGCTTGACGACGAGTTTGCAATAGACACCAGTAACAACATTATTGTGTGCCCATATTTTGATTATAGACAGTTAAGTAATATAAAAATTGCGAGATTAAGCGAGCTAGTCGCGCAGCTAAAAATCACTAAATAACACATTGTAAGGAACGACCATGGCCGGAATTTTAGAGTTAAACGAATTATTAAAATCAATGCAGCCAGCGCTTAAGCAAGGCGAGTATATTTTTTGTTGCTTAGCAGGAAAATTGGCTGATTATGTTCATTTAGAGCCACTTGCCACTTATATTGAAGAGGAAGGGCTAACCCTTATTTTAAAAGCTGAAACCGCCGATAAAGCAGGTATTACTTACGAGGGTAAATATAATTTAATTACCCTTAACGTACATTCAAGCTTAGAGGCCGTTGGGCTAACTGCTGCGATATCTGCAAAGCTGACTGAGCATGGCATTAGCGCTAATGTGGTAGCTGCGTTTTATCACGACCATATTTTTGTACAAACAGACAAAGCACAAGCCGCGATGAAAGCACTTGGAGAGATTGGTTAGGATTTTTGCTAGTATGGTAGCAAGCTAAACATTTTAGTATTAATGTAATAAGCAGATACTAAAAACATATAACTTTATTCTTATTGCTAAAAGAAAACTCAATTAAGTAAGGAGACAATAAGTTGAGAAAACCAAGACTATTTATAGCTTCTTCAGTTGAAAGCTTACCCGTAGCTGAAGCTGTAAATGTTAATTTAGACCATGAATTTGAAGTAACGCTATGGAAAAATGGTACTTTTAAACTCTCATCAACAGTGATCGATGATCTTGTTGAAAAGTCGTCATTTGTAGATTTTGCACTATTTATATTTGCTCCAGAAGATATCGCTACGATCCGAAATAGACAAGAACATGTCGTAAGAGATAATGTAATTTTTGAAATGGGATTATTCGTTGGAGCTATAGGTAAATCTAGATCATTTATCCTGAAGCCTCGCGATATTGAAATGCATCTACCAACCGATTTATTAGGAGTAACTCCTGCTGATTATGATTCTGGACGTTCTGATTATGATTTGGTTTCAGCGACTAACCGTGCTTGTACATTAATTAAAGCTGAAGCAGAAAGGCTAGGAGTGATCAATAATCAAAATAGCTCTGGGATAAAAAGAAATATTGCGAATCCATCAGTTTATAACCTTAAGGCACAAGATTATAAATTTTTAGCAGCTTGTCTACAAAGTTATACGTCTGACCCTGATGGTCTCCCATTTTATAGAATTTCTAATAACTTTAGTTCTACAGATGACTCTATTTTGCAAATATCGTTGATCAAGTTAGAAAGAATGGGATATTTAAGTAAAGCTATTGAAACAGATCAACAAAGTGAATGCGATTTTTATACTTATTCTATAACCGAGATGGGGATTGATATATTGCTGCAGAATGAAGACTTACTCCAACCTCAAGGCTATAAACCTGATATACAATTTTAAGTTTACATTACACTATGTGAGCTACCATTTAACTTCCCCGTCGGGTGGCGCTTCGCTTAACCGAGCTACGCTTAGAGAAACTTCGGAGTTTAGAGAGGTTATATTAAAACACCGAACTTGTTAGTTCGGTGTTTTTATTGGTGCTGAATCGCGGGTGCTTGTTCAGCTTGTAAAACTTAAACTACATACCCACTAAAACCTAGCGCTTTAAAATAAAGTTTAGGAATGCCAAATTTGCACTCATTTAGCAGTTCGCTAAAGCGCATTCTATCAAGCGGGTAAAACTCATTTTCTAAGTCGTGCCCTGTTTGTGTTTTACCTGTTTCGGTTAAACCCAATTGCGCGCACGTTGTAAGCTGGGCTTCGCGCTCAAATGAAGTTTCAGGGCGCATTAAATCTGCAATATAAAGGTTGGCGTCTTTTTTAAGGCTTCCTTTAATCGCTTTTAATAACTCTTTTTTATCGCCGTTATCTTGTACAAAATGCATTACCAATAAACATAAAACGGCATCGGCTTTAACCGATAATTTATTAACAGGTCCGTTATGAATATTAACGCGGCTTGCTATGCCTTGCTCATCAAATTGCTGCTTCGCGATAGCAAGCATATCGGCTG
>NZ_AUTP01000064.1:0-3214 GCF_000498075.1 Pseudoalteromonas sp. TAB23 | reverse complement strand
GCCGACACTTTAAAACAAACGCCAGTGCAAGCAGGGGATCGTGACGAGCTGCGTGATATTTTAACTGCTCGCCAAGCGGGTGGGATTATATTTACCACTATTCAAAAGTTTGCACTGTTAGCCGATGAGAAAAGCCATCCTAAGTTGAGTGAACGCCACAATATTGTGGTGATTTCAGATGAAGCTCATCGTAGCCAATATGGCGACAAAGCCAAGTTAAACAGCAAAACAGGCGAATATACCTTTGGTTATTCTAAGCACTTACGCGATGCGTTACCACAAGCGACGTTTATTGGCTTTACTGGCACACCCATTGATGTTGCCGATAAAGATACGCGCGCCGTATTTGGCGATTATGTGTCGGTTTATGATATTCAAGATGCGGTAGACGATGGTGCCACTGTGCCTATTTATTATGAATCACGCCTTGCCAAGCTGGATATCGACCAAACAGACATTGAAAGCTTAAATGATGACGTAGATGAAGTGATTGAGGACGAAGAGGATATTTCGAGCCGAGAAAATACTAAGTCAAAATGGGCAGCGCTTGAAAAACTAGTCGGCAGTGAGCCCAGAGTTAATTTAGTTGCAAAAGACTTAGTGACGCACTTTAGTGAGCGCACTAATACTATGCAGGGCAAAGGCATGATAGTGGCAATGAGCCGCGAAATTTGTGCTGATTTATACAATGCCATAATCGCCATTAAACCCGACTGGCATGATGATGACCCAGCCAAAGGCGCAATTAAAATTGTTATGACAGGCTCAGCGTCAGACAAAGCGAAGCTACAACCGCACATTTACAATAAAGAAACTAAAAAGCTGTTTGAAAAACGCTTTAAAGATGTAAACGACCCACTGCAATTAGTGATAGTACGCGATATGTGGTTAACGGGCTTTGATGCGCCAAATTGCCATACTATGTACATCGACAAACCCATGAAAGGCCATAATTTAATGCAGGCCATTGCCCGCGTTAATCGGGTATTTAAAGACAAGCCCGGTGGTTTAGTGGTCGATTACATTGGTATTGCTAATGAATTAAAAGCCGCGCTGCACACTTACACGAATTCAAACGGTCGTGGTCAGCCTACCCATGATGCCCACGAAGCATTTGCGGTATTACTTGAAAAAATGGATATTGTGCGCGGCATGCTACATGGCTGTGATTACAGTGACTATGAAACCCACGCACTGCAATTATTGCCAAAAGTGATGAATCATATTTTAAGCTTGCCTAACTCGGGCGATGGTAAGCTTGACGGTAAAAAACGCTTTTTAGATGTGATGGCAGCGCTTAGTAAGGCGTACACTTTATGCGGCACGCTAGATGAAGTGGCTCCTCTTAAAACTGAAATTGCCTTTTTTGCCGCAGTAAAAAGCGCACTGGGTAAATTTACTACCGTAGATAAACGTCGCACCGATGAGGATAAAAACACAGCCCTTAAACATATCATCGACAATGCGATTATTGCTGAAGGTGTTGACGATATTTTTAAGCTGGTGGGCTTAGATAAACCTAATATTGGTTTGTTATCGCCTGAGTTTATGGAAGACGTGGCGAACATGAAAGAAAAAAACCTCGCCGTTGATTTACTCGAGCGACTATTACGTGACGAAATAAAAGCGCGAATGAAAACTGATGTAGTCTCAGAGAAAAAATACTCAGACCGTATTCTCGAAACGCTGCGTAAATACCATAACCGCGCTATTGAAACAGCTCAAGTGATTGAAGAGCTGATTAAAATGGCCAAAGATATGGCTGGCGATGCTGAAATGGCTGAAAATTCAGGGTTAAATACCGACGAAATTGCATTTTACCGTGCGCTGATTCAAAACGAATCCGCAGTACGCGAACTTGGTGATGACTCGCTGCGTAGTTTAGCAAAAGAAGTGACCGAAAAGCTGCGTAAGTCGACCACGGTTGATTGGCAGGTGCGCGATAGCGTGCGAGCCAAGTTGCGTAACTTAGTACGTAGAGCATTACGCAAGTTTAAGTACCCGCCAGATAAGGCAGATGAGGCAATCGAGCTGTGTTTAAAGCAAGCCGAAGCGCTTAGTAATAGCTGGACACAAGACTAATGCATTTTAATTATGTAAATCAGCATGTTTTTTGCAAATAAACGCTCTTAGTTCAATGGCAGATATATTTTTATATGTGCACAGTATGTTGTTTGCGTTTAACAACGGTAGTTTGAAGACTCAGCGGTTATATAGAAATAGTATGATTAGGTCCGGACCTAAACCGTGAAGGTCCGGAGTTAAGTTAAAAGGTCCGGACCTTTGAGTAAATATTCTGACTCAGACTTTGCTGATGTACTCGAAACTAAACCCAGCTTATTGCAGCGCAAAAAAGTACTGCCCATCATTACTGATAAATTTAAACGCTTTGTAGATACGTTTATGACAGGGTTTTAAAGGGCTGTAGTAGTGTTTTGTGTAAACCGTCAACGGTTGACGGGTCAATTCTCCACACAACAAATTTAATTTAATTCCTTACTAACTCAAAAATGTGACGATAAAGGGAGGAGGGGGTAACATTACCCCCTCCTTCCTTGTTGCGTATTAAGTATAAGCTTTGGGAAAGGCATTTATAACTAAACAATTAGCGACTGAGCTTTACGTACCCAAGCGACTATTTTAAAACGCTGCGGCGTCATTTTATACCCCGTCAACGGTTGACGGATGATGTATCTACACAAACCTTACTCATGTTTATTGATGCTGCGTAAAGTAATTAAAGAGCACTGCAGCTACTCAAACTTTTTTATTCTGTCGTGGCGGTAGCTTTTAGTTGAATAGCTAGGCGTCATTGTGCTGGATACCGAGGCTTCTATTGATGCACGTAATCCATCAAGTAGCTGTACTTCGTTAGAGTGTTTAAGGTAGTCAATAATGCCGTCGCTGAGAGATTCTATTATCTCTTTGGCTTTTCTAATTTTAAAGTGAGTGCCCTCAGCTAACTTTAGTAAATACGACACGTCTGGAAACTCTTTGCTGTTAGCCAATTTGAGTGCCATTTTATTATCGATGGTTTCGTATATTTTTGTGTGTGTTATATCAAACGGTGGTGAGAGATATATGTTTTTCATATCAGGTGTATATTGCAAGGCAAAGTTTTTTAGATGGGCATCGCCGTTACCAATTAAGCAGGTAAATACAATGTACTTGTACATCCTTTCTACTTCGGCTTGGCTGTTTGTATATATAAGTA
>NZ_AUTP01000063.1:0-3632 GCF_000498075.1 Pseudoalteromonas sp. TAB23 | reverse complement strand
CCGCCGCTAATGGTAATTTTTGCCACATAGGTTTGCGCTTTTGGCTACCCAACCAATTAAGGCGTTGCAGCATGATCACTAAGCCACTCTCTTTAACCATTTCGAGCGCATGCTCGGTAAACTCTTGCGCCACGTTAAAGGGCGGGTTGGTGATGATCATGTCGTATGGTTTTTTTAAACTCTTTACCTGCAAAAAATCACAGTTAATTACGCTAGCGCGTGAATCAGCACGAATATCCCAGCTATCAACTGTAAAGCCTTCTTTTTCTAGCACTGTTGGGTAGCTCATTTCGTACTTGTTACAACCGCCTGCGCTTGGGTCTAGCACTCTTGGGTTTTCATCTGGTGAGCAAACCAACATATTATTTTCAGCAAGCGCTGCTAAAAAATCTTCTATTAACCAATGTGGTGTTATGTAGTAGTCGTCGCCGTTGCGTACCGTTCCGCGATTTAATGAACTCATTGTTACGCCTTAGTAATGGTTAAATGTGAATAGTTGGTATTGGCTTCAACGCGCGGTGCATGTTGCATGTTGCACAAATTTAGCGGGGGCCATGGCGTTAGCATCGGTAAATGCTTTTACTAATTGCTCCATTTGCAAAATAGCCTTGTGTATTTTTAAGCGGGTATCTGCATTAAAATTAGCAAAGCCGCTTTCTAAATGGTGGCGCTTTAGGCCTGCCGCAAAACATACTAATGTGCGCTCTTGCTCGCTTAGCACTTTGGTATACACGTATTCTGGCGTGTGGCGCTCGCTGCCCATTAATGCTTTTATTTCGGCCAAGCCTTTTGGTACGTGGCGGCCAGTTACTGCTTTTAATGGTGCTGGGTTTGGGTAGTTAATAGCTGTGTTTGCCATGATTAATTAACTCCTTGCTGGCTACGGGTTGCTGCATTTAGGTAATTAGTTGCTTGTGTTTTTAACCAGAAAACTGCTTTTTGTATTGTTTGGTATTCATCACCCGAGCAAAAAACCGGCAATAAAAAGTCACCCACACGCGCTTGTAGCACTGCTGGCTTTGTTTCGTGCGTTGCTTTTGTTGTAGTAATTTTGCAGCTCAATAAATAGCGGCATTGCTCTGCTAATGTTTTAAAGCTGCTTAACGTTTCTCTGCTAAATACTTGGTATGTGCCCATTGCCCTGCTCCTAGTTATTAACTTGTTTATTGCCGTAAATCTCTTGAAACTTCTCACTGCCTAAACGCATAAACTCCTCAATATCTGCTTCAAGCCATACAACACGGCCGCTCGATATTTTATGTGTTTTAGGAAACTGCCCTTTATCCATCAACCGATATAACGATGTGCGGTGCATGCCGCACTTTTGCGCCACGTCTGCAGGGCGTAAATATCGGTCGTTTATTGTTACCACTTCACCACGTACATTGCGGCGGTAATGATCTGCTGCGATTAACTGGCTCATGCTGCATCTTCCTTGTCGGTTTTAACGTGGTCAGCTAGTAGGTCTGCTACCGTTACTTGGCCGTTTGTTAGTTCTGAAATACGGGTAATGTATTTCGCTGGGGCTTGGCCGTACTTATTTATCCAATCCCACACAGAAGCTTGTTTTACACCTAAGGCGCTGCCTAACTTAGTTTGTCCGCCATAGATTTTTACAGCTTTAGCGATGTTATTCATAATTCAACGCCTTTATTACAGTTTGTAGCTGTATTAAATACAGTTGCAGCGTGGTTGTCAATACCTGTTTTAGCTGTAAAATAGCTATAAGCTGTAATTTGACTGTATTAATTCAACTTAATTAACTGTTTTTGATAAGAAAGGACTACTTATGAGCATTGGAAAAAGAGTAAAAGAAAGAAGAAAAGAACTAGACTTAACCCAAGTTAAGCTTTCTGAAATGATTGGGATAGCTCAGCAATCGCTCCAAAGGATTGAAGATGGAACAACTAAAACGACCAAGAAAATAAATGAGCTGGCTAAGGCGCTACAGTGCACACCTGAGTTTTTGCAGTTTGGTGTAACGGAAAACATCAATAACAACGTTTCGCCAGGGCCTGACATTAAATCAACTGTGCCGCTTATTAGCTGGGTTCAAGCGGGTGCATGGAGTGAAATAAACGAGATACGCGAATGCGACGCTGAACGTTTTATGTGCCCAGTTAACGCAAGCGGCAAAACGTTTGCCCTGCGGGTGCAAGGCGTGAGTATGGAGCCTAAATTTTACGAGGGTGATTTAATATTTGTAGACCCCGAAGCTGAGTGCATACACGGTTCGTACGTAGTAGCGCGTTTAGACGATAATAACGAAGCTACCTTTAAGCAGCTCATTATTGAAAGTGGCCACAAGTTTTTAAAAGCCGCCAACCCTAACTGGCCTGAGCAACTAATACCGATAAACGGCAATTGTACGTTGGTGGGTAAAATAATATTTGCTGGTAAGTCGTTTTAAATAAATTAAGGATAATACAATGGATGATTTGGAGTTTTACGCACGCGTTAATGTCGATAAAGTAAACAAGGTTTATAACAAACTCACTAATAACGCCCCTTGCCCTGTGTGCAAAACAGGCGAACTGAGCTTTTTAGCCACTGAAGATGATACGCTAGCCGTAACCAAACAAACTTCACACTTTGTAACACCTAAAGGGAAAATAGACGAAGTTACCTTTCCTACTTTCACATTAATTTGCACCACTTGCAGCACTCAGCAAACGCTAAATACTAAAATAATAATGGCAGCATTAGAAAAGGAAACAACTGATGAGCAAGAGTAACATTGTAGATGTTGATTTTATGGGTGATAATAAAACCAGTAAAAAATCAGGCAGCGGCGGTGGTGGTGACATGGAAACCAGAATAGCAAAACTCGAATCAGACGTTGGGTATATTAAACGCGATATTGATGAGATTAAATCAGAGCTAAAAATTCACAGCGGTGAGTTTAGAAGCCTGCGCACTGAAATTTTTGAACTTAAACTTAGCATTTCTAGCTTTAAAGTGTGGGCGCTAGCCTCTATTTTCAGTAGTGCGGGGTTGGTGCTTGCGGCCATTAAGTACCTTTAATTTAACTTATCACCTAAAAAAGCCGCTAATTTAGCGGCCTTTTTTGTTTATATTTTTATATCGAGCAAGCTCCATTTGTTTTTTTCTTCTTCTTTTCTAAGCTCAACATAATAACGACCTCTTATTGTTGCGCCAAACCTGTTTTGTGAGTCCACATAACCCCACACTCTGTATACGCAATCTCCCATATATTCAGTTCTTACACCGCTTGCGTTTGATGATGGAAAGTCAGCGGTTGACGGAGAAACCAAGCTATCTTTTACAAAGTCTTGAGCCATATAATAATGCATATAATCAGATTTGCATTCTTCCTCTCGCTCAGCAGCTAGCTCCTCTGCTTTTTCACGCTCTATTTTTTCCGCCTTAATTCGCAACTTTTCTTGCTCTGCGGCTATTTCACGTTGCTCAATTTCTTTTTTAATTCTTGCTTGCTGAGCTTGTTTTATTTTTTCAGTTTTTGCCTGCTCAGCCTTGACCGCTTTTTGCTCTGGAGTAAGTGGCGGGGGTGGCGTGGCAAATGCCACTGCAATAAACAGCAATACAATACCTGCTATTACTGCCTTGCCTTGGGTAAGCTCTACCTTGCCTTTTGCGGCTGCGTTTACTGT
>NZ_AUTP01000062.1:0-1024 GCF_000498075.1 Pseudoalteromonas sp. TAB23 | reverse complement strand
ACCACGCGGCTGATAGCGGCTATTATACATAACAGACGGATCAAACCCAGTCGGAAACTGCCCTGCTGATTTAATTGGGTTATCACGTGTTGAGTCATGCTTAACATCTAAGTCGGCTGCAATAGTTACTTTTACTTTTTTGCCTTCAAGTTCTTCAACTTGCCAGCTAGCTGGAACAGGTGTAGGTAAGTCGCGAGCGCGCGTTTCAAACACAATTGCGTTATCGCTTGATGCGTTTAGCGTCATTTTTTGCTGCCACGGTGTGGCATCTGCATCAAAGTGTTCTTTTTCAATTTTACGAATAAGAGTACCAGCAATAATTTGCTCACCAAAGCGTGCTTCTATGTCGCTTTGCTCAACATTATTACCTTGTATATCTTGTAATTGGCCGTTTACAACACTTACTAGATTCATCAGTGTGGCGAGGCCTAAAAATGTTTCACTGCGATCTTGAGCATTTAAACTATCTAACACGATACGGCGATAACCTTGATGAAAAGAAGTACGGCCAGCGGCGTTAATGCCACCCATGCCTACTATAACGGGTAATGCAGTCATAATTTACCTTTAGAAACGTGTTATTAGAAGAAGAGGCAGTTTAAATGGATTATGCACTACACATTGTGCTTTAATAGCCAAATATTCAGCACAAAAGGCCAAAATGTACTGGTCGGAGCATTTATATGACTGAAAAAAATACTAATCCACCACTAAACATTGCTATAGCGGTATATCCGCATTTATTAGTGACTAGTTTAACGCTGCCTATAGAAATGCTAAGAGCCGGCGAGGCCTTTGCTAAAGGCCATCTTGATAAGCAAAGTTTTAGACCGCTTGATATAAATTTAGTGGCTAAAAATGCTGAATTTATACCCACTCGCGCAGGCCTTGCTATAATTCCTGATTGCATAACAACTAACGCCCCCTACAGTGATTTAATTATAGTGCCGGGTATTTGGCGAAACCCGCGCCCTGTAGTGCGTACAAATCAAGACGTAGTTGATTGGCTAAGCGAGAGTTTTAG
>NZ_AUTP01000061.1:0-591 GCF_000498075.1 Pseudoalteromonas sp. TAB23 | reverse complement strand
TTTTGGTTTTGTATTTGCAGGTGATGACGATAACGGCTTACCTTGGGTATTTAAGTTTTCGCGTATTACGCTTGCCCAAAGTGTACGTGACCGCCTAGAAGACGAAGCGTATATGCTTTCGCAAATTGATAACCCCTTAGTGCCTACCTTTTATGCATTTGAGCGAATTAAAAAACAAGGGATTTTAATGATGGCTCGCGCCATTGGAGAGGACCTTGAAAAAGTATCGCTTAAAACAGGGCGCTTTAGTGCCGCGCAAATAATGGCGCTAGCTGTTAGGTTACGTAATGTATTAATTGATTTACGCAGCCACAAAAATGGCGTTAGCCCACAACCTATAGTGCATGGCGATATAAAACCTTCAAACCTTGTTTGGGATGCAAACACTGATGCGCTGTCGTTAGTGGATTGGGGCAGCTCTGTGTATGCACAGCTCGATAGTGATGGTAACCCTGTTGCGAGTAACTTTATGGATTTAATGTCGGGCGATTTAAGTACAACTAATGCGCGTATGGGCGATGTGTACTTTATTGGTGAAGCACAAATGTCGGGGGAGCAATCATCCCCACGATTTGATGAACAAGGTGTAGC
>NZ_AUTP01000060.1:0-1037 GCF_000498075.1 Pseudoalteromonas sp. TAB23 | reverse complement strand
CTTCTATAGGGTTGCCACCCACTATGTTTGATAACCAGCCCATAATTAGTGCCCCGCCTGTTTTAAGTAACTTGCTTCACGCCAGCGACGCGTAGTGTATCGGTCACCAAAATCAACGAGCTCTCTGATCATGGCTTGGGTGTTTTGCGTTATGGCGTAGCGCCAAAAATTAGGGCAACGCTTAGCTAAATGGCCGTACTGAAACGCCACCGATGCAATAACGGTTTGCATAGGTTCGCTTAGCTGTGCAAATTCAACCGTTGAGTGCTGGTTGTAAGTAGCAACTAGGTAATCAGTTGATTGCTGCTTTACACATAAATCAATAATGGTTGCTTCGTTTTCGTTAATATTAAGCGGGTTTTGCTTACAGGCTTTTAGTGCTTGGTTGCCTTTTAATAAGCAAAAGCGCTTTAATTTGTTAGCGATAAATTCGGGCAATAAGTATTTCAATGCTGCTTCATCGCATTGGCCAATATCAAAGCCGGTGGCAATAGTGACCCCCGAATTAGAATGTTTAGCATCGGGCACATAGCCGGTTAGCTGTGGGCCACCTTCCAGTGCGGCGATAAACTTAAAATTCACTTTGATATTGTTCATAATTACTCGCTTAACGATTGGCACGGTACACAACGCTGCACACCTTTTATGGCTTGTTGCCGTGCTTTGGGTATTGAGTCGCCGCAATCAATGCAATCCGTTGCACTGATAACGCAGCTGTTGTTAAGTCCTTTTATGCGCTGATCGGTAAACCGTTTTTCAGCGCGTTCCTGTGCAATTACTAGGTGGTCTAGATCATCCATTTACTAACTACCTTATTGCACTATGTTTTCAATTTCGTCGGGGCGCAGGTACGGCACACCGTTAATTTTTACAAAGTCTGGGTCGGTTACATCAAACGGAATTTTAAACAGGCTGGCGCTGCCGCCTTTTTTGTCTATGTCTAAAATATCGCTTAGCTTAATGCGGCAACCAAAAGCTTCTACTTTCATTTCGTCTTGGCTGGTTTTGGCGTAAAACATAATGTCGAACGGTTCCAT
>NZ_AUTP01000059.1:0-1719 GCF_000498075.1 Pseudoalteromonas sp. TAB23 | reverse complement strand
CCAATATATGGATGACGAACAAGCCAAAGCGCTATTATTAAATAATATTGAAGGTGAGCCGCTTACAGAGCCCCGTATTATTAAATTTAAAACAGGGCGTCGCTTAAAAGGGTGGAACAAAAACTGCCTAGCGCTTGGCCTTGCTAGCGGTTTTGTAGAGCCACTTGAGTCCACCAGCATTCACTTAATTATGTCGGGTATTATTCGCTTTATGCGTTTATTTCCGTTTAATGGCATTACCAATCACGCCATTGACGAATACAACAAACAACTTAAAAGCGAAATTGAAAATATTCGCGACTTTATTGTGCTGCACTACAAAGTAACTAATCGCAATGACAGTGAGTTTTGGCAACACTGTAGCGCCATGGAGGTGCCAAAAACACTTCAACATAAAATTGATTTGTTTAAACAAACCGGCCGGGTATTTTTAGACGATGGCGACATTTTTAGAGTCGATTCGTGGGTGCAAGTTATGCTTGGTCAAGGTATTGAGCCTAATCAACATCACTTAATAGCCAGCATGATGAACGACGAAGAACTCACCCGTTTTTTACACGGTATTAAGCAACAAATAGAGCAACGCGTAAGCCAATTACCACCCCACCATGAGTTTTTAAAGCAGTATTGCCCAGCATAAATATTTTTTATAAAAAAAGCCCTTATTACTAAGGGCTTTGAGACAACACACAATAAACTTAACTTATCAACACTCTACTACTCACACTTTATTTTTGCTGTTTTAGCGCTTTGTGGTTCAAAGCTAATATCTGCAACTGAAACGCTAAGCTCTCCTGCCGTTTTAATAATAAAAGGGCTGGTTACTCTGGCAAAATCAACGCCCTTTTTAGCAAAACACGTTAAATCTATACTCATGGTTTGCCATGTATTTAAATCAGCATTTTTAAGCTCATTGGTAATATCAAGCTCGCCACCACAACCTTGTTCGCATTTCATTGCAAGGTATGTCTGTGAGCTAGGTATTTGGTTTACTTTATAGCTAAAGCTAAGGGCCGAATTTGCTTCAATGTAGGCCACTTTGTCTTCGGTAAAGTTACTATTAATTTCGATGTAGCTGGCTGCAGTGCCATCAAAATTAAATTGCATCGCATCTTCTTGAATCGCTTTGTCTTCAGTGCGATAAGTAATGCCGCCGAGCTTTACACTGTTACTTGCTACTTGGTGCTGCTCGCTGGTTGAATTTAAAAACAAACGCCACGGCGTTTTAAAGCTGCCATTAAATATAGATAGCGGCGCAAGGTTACTAATATCAACACCTGAGTCTTCATTTAGATTATTGCCAAGCGTACTTTCATCTTTATACGTTAAGCCAAAGCCATAGGGTAATAATGGTGAGTAATCAGCATCGCCCTTATTTACTGCGGTTTGAAGTGGTGATTTAGGCCACGAGAAAGACAATTTACCTTTAAAGTCGTATTGTACCTGCCCACTTGCATCCGCTAGTAAAACATCTGCAATGCCTTGTCCTTCAGTGCCAGGAAGCCATGCTGCTACAAATGCATCTGACGCGTTTAGCTCGCTGTTAACCCACATTGGTCTGCCCGATATAAACACCGATACCACCGCAATACCTTGCTGCTTTAATGTTTTTAATATTTTAAGAGAGCGTTTATTGTTACGTTCAAACTCAAGGTTGTCTTTATCGCCATGCCCCTCTGCGTATGGTTCTTCACCAAATACAACAATGGCTACATCGGG
>NZ_AUTP01000058.1:0-1356 GCF_000498075.1 Pseudoalteromonas sp. TAB23 | reverse complement strand
CTGCCAAGCAACGTGTCAGATGATCGAAGAACGTGGCGGTGTGGCTTTTGATTATGCTGCTGATTTGAGTAATGCAGACTCAGTTAATGCATTAGCAAACAAAGCGTTAACGGAACATGGCAAAATAGATATTTTGGTCAATGTTGGCGGCACTATATTTCGCAGCCCAGCGGTTGACTACCCGTATGAGCAGTGGCAGAACGTGATGAAAGTAAACCTTGATGCCAGTTTTTTATTGGCCCAAGCGGTTGCGCCAAACATGATCAAACAAGGGTTTGGAAAAATAATTAATATTGCCTCAATGCTGTCATACAGCGGCGGTATGACAGTACCAGCATATACCGCGAGCAAACATGCGGTAGCGGGTCTTACTAAAGCGCTGGCAAACGAATGGGCGCAACACAATATTCAGGTTAATGCTATTGCGCCAGGTTATTTTAGAACCGACAACACCCAAGCATTACAAGATGATGCCGCCCGTAATAGTGAAATTGAAAAGCGTATCCCTGCGGGGCGTTGGGGTGAAGCAGAAGACTTAATTGGTTCAGCCATATTTTTATCTTCAACAGCCAGTGACTATGTCAATGGCCATATTCTTGCCGTTGATGGTGGCTGGTTAGCACGATAATTTTTAATTTTAGGTAGCATGTTATGAACACACAAATAGAGTCACGTTATGCCGTTGGTCCAAATGAAGTTAAAGGCTATGACACCCAACAGTTAAGAGATGAGTTTTTGGTCGACAAACTCATGCAAGAGAACACCATTTATTGGTTATACACCCACTACGAGCGTTTCATGGTGGGCAGTGCGGTGCCAACCAGAGCACCGCTTAGGTTAGAAACGGTAGACAACTTAAAAGCAGCAAACTTTTTAACAGGTAGAGAGCTTGGTGTGATCAATGTTGGCGGCAGCGGCACGATAACTGCTGATGGAGAAGATTTTCAGCTTGGCTATAAAGATGCCTTGTATTTAGGTAAAGATACCAATGAGGTGCTGTTTACTAGTCATGACAGTGGCAATCCTGCAAAATTTTATCTTAATTCTGCACCAGCTCACCACAAATATCCAAATAAGTTAGTGACGCGTAATGATGCTAATGTATTGCATTTAGGTGCGCTTGAAACCTCCAATGAGCGCGATATTAATCAGATGCTGATCAATACCGTAGTACAAACATGCCAACTACAAATGGGGCTAACGGAATTAAAACCAGGCAGCGTCTGGAATACCATGCCTGCTCATCAGCATGATCGTCGTAACGAAGTGTATTTTTATTTTGAAGTGCCAGAGCAGCAAGCTGTGTGTCACTTTATGGGCGAGCCGACTGAAACACGCCATATTTGGGTACATAAC
>NZ_AUTP01000057.1:0-12646 GCF_000498075.1 Pseudoalteromonas sp. TAB23 | reverse complement strand
CAGCCGATGTATCGGTAGGGTTGCTTGGTGCGACGACTTTAGGAGCTTCTTCTTTTTGGGTTGTTACTTGTTTTGCTATTACGGTTGCTTCGTCGGCTTGCTTACTGACCGTGTTTTGTACCGCCTTAGCTTGCTTTTCTCTTACTATAACTGGATTTACATCTTGGTTATTTGCTATTGCGATCTTTTTATCTGTTTTTTGCTCGTCGTTTGTTACCAAGCTTGTTAAACCGTCTTGTGGTGAACGTTTCTTTCTGATTACTTTTATTTTTGGTTTTGAACTAACGTGCGCGCCGCTTTCGTCGTTTTTTAGTTCTTTTAACTGCGCTTTGCGGTATTTTTCTCGCAGTATTTCAAACTCATTAAAACGTGTTCTTTTCTCTTTTAATGCATAGGCTTCGTTACTGCTAGAGTAAGTTTGTAAAATAGTGCTGGAAATTTTTTCAGCCTCTTCTATTCTGCCCATTCTGTTTTTTACAAGGTAGCTAAGCATTAATGCGCGAGAAGATACTCGACCTGTGCTTTCGTAGCGTTTTAAAAGTTCACTGGCTTTGTATAAGTCACTTTTTGCGTAATACAGCGCTGCTAAACTAATTAACGTAGATGTACGCTGAGAGCTGTGATTAAGTGCCTGTTGAAAATAACTTTCTGCATTTTCGAAATCATCAAATTCAATAGCACACAAGGCTAAATTTTCGTAACTTTCGGCAACGCGAATATAACTTGGTACTTCAATGGCTTTTAAAAATTGATCAGTTGCACGATCGTATTCATCAATGCCACATAAAAACACGCCGTAGTTATTAAGCGTATTAGGGTCGTCAGGCTTTATTTCGAGTGCTTTTTGGTAGGCTTTATCAGCTAGCGGGTTTTCGCCTACTTGTTGATAGTAATAAGCAAGAGAGTAATGTACTTCAGGCAGGTCAGGAGCAAATGCAGCTGCACGTTCTAAATTGTATTTGGCTTGAGAGTTATTACCCGTTTTTAAATACTGTAAGGCTAAAGCAATTCGTGTTCGTGCTGCGCCAGTATTATTAATTTTATTTTCGACGACGGGCTTATTACTGCCGTTATAACTACTTTCGCTAACACAGCCACTTAAGGCAAGTGTTGATAGTGTTATAGCAAGTATAGATCGCATTACCTTATCTCTTTATTTTTAGTCCATGGCGCCTATCTTACCTAAAACCTTTGTTGTTGCATCATTTATTTAAAAATAAACAACTTAACCACCCTACATGACTAATTCACATAGGGTGGTTACAGATTATGCTTGGTGGATATTAACGCTAATTGCGTTATCGTCACGCATTTTCTTTTTAGCTAAACGTTTAGTACGGTCAACTACATCACCTACTAACTGTCCGCAAGCAGCGTCAATATCGTCACCGCGAGTACGACGCACAATACAGGTAACGCCTGCTGCTTGTAATACTTTTGAAAAACGGTCAATACGGCTATTGCTTGAGCGCGTGTATTCATTACCCGGGAACGGGTTAAACGGAATAAGGTTGACCTTACAAGGTGTGCCTTTTAACGTTTGCACTAATGCATGCGCCTGATCGGTGCTGTCGTTAATACCGTTAAGCATCACGTATTCAACCGTTACATCTTTATTTGCTTTTGAGCCATCGATATAACGACGACACGAGGCTAAAAATTCTTCAATAGGGTACTTTTTATTAACTGGCACTAAAATGTCACGCAGTGCGTTATCGGGTGCGTGAAGTGAAATAGCCAGTGCTACGTCAATTTTCTCTTTTAGTAAATCAAGTGCAGGTACAACGCCTGAAGTACTTAATGTTACGCGGCGCTTAGATAAACCAAAGCCCCAATCGTCCATCATTAGTTCCATTGCTGGCACTACGTTTTTAAGATTAAGTAAAGGCTCGCCCATACCCATCATTACAACGTTAGTTACAGGGCGCTTTTCGCTATGGCCATCAAGGCCTATATCTTTAGCTACACGCCAAACTTGACCAATAATTTCAGATACTTTTAAGTTACGGTTAAAGCCTTGTTGAGCAGTAGAACAAAAAGTACATTCAAGAGCACAACCCACTTGTGATGATACACATAACGTAGCGCGCTCTTTTTCAGGGATCCAAACGGCTTCTACTTCTTGGCCGCCTTCCAGAATAAGTGCGTACTTAATAGTACCGTCGCTTGCTTGTTGGCGCACAGTGATTTCTGGCGCTACAATTTCGCACTCAGCTTTAAGTTTTTCTTTAAGCTTTTTGTTTACGTTGCTCATATCGTCGAAGTTATCTACGCCAAAATGATAAATCCATTTCATCACCTGGTCACTACGAAACGGCTTTTCACCGAACGATGCAAATAGCTCGCGCATTGCTTCTCGGTTTAAATCTAATAAGTTAATCTTTTTTTGCTCGGTCATGAAACAACCTCAATCGGTGACGGTGGAGATAAAATTTACGAGGACGAATTGTACACAATTCACTCACTTTAATCATTAAGTAAAACATCATGAGTTTCTGATTAATACTTTACGTAATGACTAAAAAAGGGCCCGAAAGCCCTTTTCAATATGTTAACGAATTCGAATTAACGAGTACGTGAACAAAGCTCTTCGTCAGCGAAGAAGTACGCGATTTCGCGAGCAGCAGATTCAACAGCGTCAGAACCGTGAACAGCATTTTCGTCGATGCTATCAGCGTAGTCTGCACGTAAAGTACCAGCTAGTGCTTCAGCAGGGTTAGTAGCACCCATGATTTCACGGTTTTTAAGAACAGCGTTTTCGCCTTCAAGAACTGTAACCATTACTGGACCAGATGTCATGAAAGATACTAAAGCACCGAAGAAAGGACGTTCGCTATGTTCAGCGTAGAAACCTTCAGCTTTCTCTTGTGAAAGGTGAACCATTTTAGCTGCAACGATTTTAAGGCCAGCAGATTCGAAACGGTTGTAGATAGCGCCAATGTGGTTTTTAGCAACTGCATCAGGTTTTACGATTGAAAAAGTACGTTCTAAAGCCATCTTTATGCTCCAATAATTTTAAGTAAAAGTGTGAATATTAACGGGCGCGAATTATACGCGTTTTAAGTGAAAAATCCTAATTTTATTAAAAACCAGTTTGGTTGCCGTTTTGTGATCTCGATCAAATACAAATTATTGACCGCATTTATACTGCCGCGCTTCTGTTTACTTATTTGTTAATGACTAATCTGAATTCTGCTTGGGATAGATTTATTTTTCAGAGTTTAGGTTAACTACTTATGCAACTGGCTTGAACCCAGTTTGATGTATGGAGCGCACATGTCACCCGTTATTTCTTCAATGCCTTTTATTCCTGAATTATTATGCCCTGCAGGCAGTTTAAAAAACATGCGCTACGCTTTCGCTTATGGAGCTGATGCGGTTTATGCGGGGCAGCCTCGTTATAGTTTGCGTGTGCGTAATAATGAGTTTGACCTAGACACTCTGCAAGTCGGCATTAGTGAAGCCCATGCGCAAAATAAAAAGTTTTATGTGGTGTCTAATATTGCGCCGCATAATGCCAAAGTTAAATCGTATTTACGTGATATAGAACCGGTTATTGTGATGAAACCCGATGCGCTGATTATGTCAGACCCTGGTTTGATTATGCTTGTTCGTGAAAAATGGCCAGCCATGCCTATTCACTTATCAGTACAGGCGAATGCGGTAAATTACGCGAGTGTACAATTTTGGGCAAAGCAGGGAATTGAACGCGTTATTTTATCGCGGGAGCTGTCGCTCGAAGAAATAACCGAAATACGCACACTCTGCCCAGACACCGAACTTGAAGTATTTGTACATGGCGCACTGTGTATGGCGTATTCGGGGCGTTGTTTGCTCTCTGGTTACATAAATAAGCGCGATCCAAATCAAGGCACGTGTACTAATGCATGTCGTTGGGATTACGATGTAAAACCTGGTGTTGAGAACGAAACCGGCGAAATGGTGCATAAAATTGACCCCAAACAGGTGATTCCTACACTGGGTGAAGGCGCGCCAAGTAACGATGTATTTATGCTAGAGGAACAAGGCCGCCCTGGTGAGTACATGCCTGCATTCGAGGATGAGCACGGCACCTATATTATGAACTCAAAAGATTTACGCGCTGTGCAATACGTAGAGCAGTTAACAAAAATGGGTGTACATAGTTTAAAAATAGAAGGGCGTACTAAGTCATTTTATTATGTAGCGCGCACAGCACAAGTTTATCGCAAAGCAATAGACGACGCAGCTTCGGGTAAACCATTTGATACTAACTTATTTAAAACACTCGAAAATCTAGCACATCGTGGTTATACCGAAGGCTTTTTAAAACGCCATGCCCATCAAGATTATCAAAATTATGAATACGGTCATTCGGTATCAACTAAGCAGCAATTTGTGGGAGAAGTACTTGAGCGCTGCGAAAATGGATTAGTTGAAATAGACGTTAAAAATAAATTTTGTACAGGTCACTCCTTAGAGCTTATGACACCACAAGGTAACATTACTTTTAAGCTTGAATATATGGAAAACAAAAAGGGGGAAACTATTAGCGATGCTAAAGGCTCTGGTCACATTGTAAAAATACCGCTAAATGAAGGCATTAACTTAGCGCATGCTATTTTAATGCGTAATCTTGAGGAACACCAAGATACTCGTAATCCATTTAAACAAGCTGTTTAGCTACAGCTGAATATAGTTTTTTCAAAAAACTCGGGGTTATAAAAACCCCGAGTTTGCGACTTTATTTAAAATAATATTAATTATTTTTCAAGTTGCTTTAGCTTATCTCTTCGCTCTTTACGTTTTTGTTTTAATGTTTTGCTTGCATGTTTTTTAGGTTTTTCTTTACTCATTACAAATAACTCCAATTAAATATATAAAATTAATAAATAAAAATTGAAATAATTTACTCTATATTTCCTCCTTAATATTAATGGCTATTATTTCCCAAAGGTGGGATTCCCCAGCTTCTTTATATTCAATAATATGATTTATTTTATGCCCTAAAAGAGCGACCCCAAGAGGAGAGTGAAATGATACGTCACTAATAAAGTGCCTTCGTTGGTTTGGAGTCACTAAAGTTATACGGCGCTTAAAACCGGTGGTTATATTTTTAATAACCACCGTGCTATTAATTTGTACATGCGGATTGAATTTTGACCAAGGCCGCTGTGAATACTCGACTTCTTGTAGTAAATACGCAAGCTTCAGCGGTTGTAATAGTACCGCTGCGTCTGTGAAGTCATTTTTAGACAGGAAAGGTTTTTTACGCTCGAACAGAAAAGAAAGCACGGACTAATCCCCACAAAAACTAAATCGAATTTAAATATATAAAGGTACAGTGTAACTGCCGAGTGTAAGGGTTACACTCGGCTTAAATTCCGAAGGTGGTATTTGTTTTTAGCAGGTATGTGATTAAAGTAAACATATTATCCTTTTTGTTTAAATCAATCATATTGAGTTTAAAAATAAAGTCAATTGAGTTTTAGGTTAAAAATATATTGGCGATAAAATGACAGTTTAAAACTGTTTTTTTATGTTTTTATAAATTCGTTTTTTTCACTAAATTGTTGTTATTTCTGTGTGTTAGTTGCTCACTATGTGATTGAAGCTAAGCGACTAAATAGTTAAGTGCTATTTATGGGATCTATAGTGCCACTTATGCCTGTTTATAATATTTATAGATTAAATATACTGGTGTTGTTGTTTATTAAAGTGTAATTGTGTGGCTAGTATTTTATTATGTGAAGCCTAAGCTGCTTATTTTATAGAGTAGAAGCTAGGTATCGGGTAACGCTCTTGTAGTGGCTAGGTGCTTTACTGTTGAACCTTTATGTAATAGTTATTCCATTCAACAATGTTAAATAACCACTTTTTATTCGGGTTTATCAAAGTAAATTATAAAGGGTCTCACTTATATGTGGATAATTTTTGCATTACTCGCCACTGTTTTTTTTGGTGCGCGAGGAATAATGTACCAATGGACGTCACAAAAAAAGATTAATCGTAATCTATTATTATTCGGTGTTTTTTTTGTGGGATTTATAATTAGTGCGCTAGGTACTGTGGTGTTTTAGCACACATGGTACGGCTGGGCTGATATTACGGTTGGGCTCGCTTTAGGTTTTGGATCTTTTGCGGCTAATGGGTTTTTGCACAAAGGGTTTTCGGTTGGGAAAGCGTCTTTAATTAGCATCCTGTCGGGGTTAACGCCTTTATTTGTACTTTTATTTGCCTTTTTATTATGGCAAGAAACCTTAACTGTTATTCAATTAATCGGCTTTTTTATTATTTTTGGCGGCCTTTATATTATTCGCTACTCTAGCGATATCTCATTAAGTAATTTACAAGGCGCGCAATGGGGATTACTCGCGGCACTGTCCTTTGCATTTAATGATTTAATGGGTAAGCAATCAACGCTTCTTGAGGCGGATACGTTTGCAACTTTAACGTCTATGTTTGGTTTTAGTAGCTTTCTTTTTGCCGTTAGTTGGTTAGTAAAGCGTAAAAAAATGCTAGCAGAGCAAGGCTCTTCTCAAGCGTATTGGTCTGCCGGTAAAACATTTTCGTGCGGGTTACTTATTGGTTTAACTAATGTGGCTGGCATGGTTGCAATAATATCGGCTTTTGCTATTGGTAATACAGGGCTAGTTTCAGCGATTTCAGGTATGAATATTTTAATTATTTTGTTGTACTCACGCATCATTCTAAAAGAGTCTTTTACACGGCAAGAAGTTATAGGATTAACAACGGCATTTTTAGGTGTAATCGTACTAAGGCTTAGTTTTTAAAAGATGAATTAGCTTAATTACTTTGCTGTGAAAAGCCTACACTGCTACATTTTAGTAAAGTGTTGCAGTGCATGCTCTATAAGTAATCGCACTCGATAAGGGATTTGTTTTCTGTCGCGATAAAGCATAGAAAATGGCTGCCCTTTACTTTGCCAGTCAGGAAGAATGTGTTTAAGCTTTCCGGCTTCAATAAGTGGTAATGCTATATAATCAGGAATGTAGCTAATACCTACGCCAGACTCAACGGCTTGTTTCATCATTTGAATTTGATCAACTTCCAATCGAACATGTGTGTTTGGGTTGAAGCTATATTCCTCGTTCGTGTGCTGATTTTTTAATTGCCACGGTACCAACCCAACGCACGTAATTTTTGGTTGCTCTTCTAATTGCTTAGGATGAGTGATGGATTGATAATCATGATTTAAGTGAGTACATAATATATTGTGAGTAAGCTTAAGCTCCCTAATAACCCAATTATCAATGGCAGGATTTCTTACTCTAAACGCTATATCAATCCCTTCTTTTTCAATATCAATAAGGTTATTTGAAAAGCGTAAATCTAGTTGAATATCGGGATACTGCAGTAAAAAATCACAAAAAATAGCACTTAAAAAATGTTTACCCATGTAAATGGGTGCACAGATCCTAATTTTCCCTTTAGGTTGGTCTTTCTCATCACAAAGTGCTTGCTCTATACACTCTACTTCATCAAACAGTTTACGATAGCGATCGTAATATAATTCGCCAGTATGCGTAAGTGTAACTCGATGGGCATCTCGATTTAGTAACGTTAATTGCAGAGCTTGCTCTAATAAACGTATTCTACGGCTTAAAGTTGATAGTGACATATCAAGGCTTATTGATGCTTTTTTAAAGCTACCAAGTTTTACTATGGTGCAAAAGTAACGTAAATCATCGAGAGAATAATTAGCTGCCATCAGAACTACTTTATTGTTTAGGATGTAGACAATATTAACAGCGACGCTTTAAAATTTCATTAGAGAAGCCAGAAGTTTTTATTGATAAAGATCAACAAAGAAAAAGTCAATAAAATGCATAATCTAACGCTGTTAATCATATAATTTAAAATAAAGCAGTAAATGCTCTATTTTTTCATTTTTTGTTTTATAGGACTTTAATTAGAAAGGCTAAAAAGTGGCTCTACTCATAAATAGTAAATGCATTAACTGCGATATGTGTGACCCAGAGTGCCCTAATGAGGCTATTTATATGGGCGCGAAGATATACCAAATAGATGCTAATAAATGTACTGAGTGTGTAGGGCATTATGATAAACCTACTTGTGTAAGTGTTTGCCCTATTGACTGTATAAAGCCCGATCCTAATAAGCGTGAAAGTTTAGATGAGCTGGCTGATAAGTTTGTGCTGTTAACTAACTTATAACTTGTTCAGGTATTTTGCTAAGCCGCTTTTTACTATTGGCTAAAAACTATCTACATTACTTATTTAGCTTGTAGCTAAAGTCCGCTGTCATGCATTTTTAGTTTCAATCAAATTTTATTACCTTCATTAATTATCAATTATATTGTGTTACCTTAAGGCTTTATAAACTCAAGTATTAATCTAAGTTTTAGATTGCATTCTATAGGAGTCTATTTTGCATATAGGTATTAACGCTATTCAGGCTGTATCTTCAAAACAAGCAATATTTATTAATGATGAGTGCCGAGTATTTGTAATTGGCGATCTTGATGGTGATTTACCTGCCTTAAAAAACGCACTTAATAACGTAAATTTTAACCCTGAAAGAGATACTTTGTTTTGCCTAGGCGACTTTGTTGATCGCGGGGATAAAACATATGACTTATTTACACACTTACAAGCCATTAGGGCATGTATGATATTAGGTAATCATGAGCATTTAATGTTGGAATCATTATTAAGTAATGATAAAGCGGCTTTTAAATTATGGACTGACAATGGTGGCAATTGGCACAAGTCGGTATCGAGTGAAAAGCTCAATGTTATGTGCGATGAGTTACTAACTAAACCTCTTTCAATTGTACTTGAATATCGCGGTTATAAAGTTGGGTTGTCTCATACATTTGCACAATCGTGGGATTGGGAAAATTACCCTGATGATAAATCGGTGATTGTGCAATCTTTATTGTGGGATCGCGAAGTAGTTAAACAAAATAAGGTAGTTAAAAGTCATGGAGTCGACTTTTCAATACATGGACATAACTCAACTAAAGCACCTTTTTGGGTGGGTAATAGTTATCATATAGATACCAATTATTATGGTGGAAAGCCGACATTACTCGAGCTTTCAGAGGTTATTGCTACACTTGAAAAGTCATCTGTTCTTTAGGGTTTTCTACTTTTTAAATATCATTCGGCAGCTTTGCTTTTTAAAATGTAAGCTGCTGACTACCACACCTAATTATCCCCTTTGTTTTTTCTATACACTCTATGATTTATGCACCGTAATTATTTTATTAAGCTATTAAATACAACAAAGCCGCTCTTAGTTTATTAATTGAGAGCGGCTTTGATGTGTGGGCTGGGTTTTAACTTTCATTTAATAGGTATAAATACAGTTAAAAGAGGATCCACTCGATTTTATATTGTTGGTTAACAAACGGTTAAGTTTGGCTGTGTAGAATTGGGAACAATTTTGCCACTACGTGAATAATTTGCGTAAAAGGACTAACTTCTCGCTTTAGTTTTATGAGCAGATTTAAATGGAACAACCTCTCACATGATATTAGCAAGTATATACCCTTTCCCTTTTTCAACGTTTTGTAAGTCATCACTTTATGTATCAATTTTTTCTGCTTTGGGTTCTGCGTGTGCTTTTGCAGCGCAAGAAAACGAAAACTCGCAGCACACAAAAGATATGGAAGTAATAGAAGTACGTGGCATCCGTTCAAGTATGGCCGAGAACTTAGATGTAAAACGTATGTCTGGCTCTGTGGTTGATGCAATTACCGCGGAAGACATTGGAAAATTCCCTGATAAAAACGTAGCAGACTCTCTTCAGCGCGTACCCGGTGTGGTAATTGAGCGTGACGGCGGGGAAGGTTCATCAGTCAGTATTCGTGGTTTATCGTCAGAACTTACCTTTACACAGCTTAATGGTAATTTTATTGCGTCTTCTCCGGGAGAGCCTTCGCGTTCGTTTGATTATGCTTTGTTACCGTCTTCGATGATTGAAAGTGTGGAGGTTTATAAATCGCCAGAGGCACGCTTAGATGAAGGAGGGGTTGGTGGTACTGTATTAATGCATAGCCGAAAGCCTTTGAGTATGGATGCAAACTCGGGTGTATTTAATGTAGAGAGTACTTACGCTGATGTTACAAAAGAGTACGAACCACAGTTTACGGGTTTATATTCATGGAAAAACGACGACGAAGACTTTGCTGTATTAGTTGGCTATACGTATCAGGAGCGAACAAACAGGACACTTTCGGGCGGAACTGATGCAAATGTATGGCGCTACACTGGCGGTGGACAACCTACAGATATAAACGGTAACGCAGTTGATAACAATAATGGTTGGGATACTATTAATGATGCAGGTGGTAATAGTTACGATGGTGTTTGGTTTCCACAAGTTGTGCGAGGTTCAGTTCTTAACGAAAAACGTGAGCGCGAAGGAATTCAATTTAGTACGCAATGGCGACCAACAAATCGTTTAGAGCTAGGATTTAATTACTTTGGCTTTACACTCGGCCAAGACAGAACAGAATCTGTGATTGATATACCTGAGTGGTCTTTAAATTCTGATTTTTTAACTGATGTAAATCTTGATGAGTCGAGAACTATTGTTACTGGTATGCAATACGATGCGATGGCAAGCGGTATTGAAAGTGATATGCAGTTTCCGTGGATGCGCGGCATTTATGTACGTGAAGAATCCACATCCGATACCTTTGATTTTAATTTAACTTATGAAGACGATAATTTTAAAGCGCGTTTTGTCGTGGGTAATACAAAATCAGAAGGGGGGCCGGAAGAAAGCTGGGAAGCTGCATATAAAAGTTCAAACGCGGGCGAAAACGCCACTGCTATTCAAAATGCTGCTCAAATGGCAGGCTGGTCACTCAACCAAAATAATGTATCACTTAATATTGACCCTAATACACTAGCTAACTTGCAAAGTGGAATTGGAGGCGGTCGTGATGCGGGCTCTTCAAACTCAAGTTTTGTACGCAGTGAGTTAGAAGAAGATTATTACCAAGCTGATGTGGATTTTTATGTTGATTGGGGCTTTTTAAAAACAATTAGAACCGGTGTCAAATATCGTAACTCCACGCTTCATCGTGAAACTGGCAATACCTTCTTTTTAGATCCTAATTTTGATATAGCTGCAGGCGAAGCAAGCGAGCAAGGTATTACGCGTTTTGATAGCTACCAGTGGAATGGTGGAATGCCATTAGCTCAAAATGTATTTACAAGTGAGAGTAATATAGTAGGGGGTTTTGATATAAACCAAATGCCAAGTATCGACTGGGATAAATATCGCGATATGGTTACTACTAGCTATGTACCTTATACACGTATTGAAGATAACTTTGTTTACGACATTGAAGAAAAAATATTTGCTTTTTATATTCAAGGCGATTTTGAGTTTAGTGAAGTAAGAGGTAATTTGGGCGTGCGTGTTGTGCAAACAAAAACACTTACTTCATCTACTGACTTATATACCTACCAATTAGATCACACAAATGATGAAACAGGCGAGCCAGTTAAGGGTGATGCACGCTCAGTAGAAGACTATCAATTAGTCACTCAGCAAAACGAAGACACTCAAATACTACCAAGCTTTAATATAGCGTGGGATGCAACTGACGATTTAGTTATTCGTGGGGCAATAGCAAAAGTAATGTCTCGTCCTGATTACAGCGATTTAGGTGCGCAGCAGCGTATTACGTTCGTATCGGATGAATGGGCAAATGATAGAGCTGCATTTAATGAACAGCCAGGTTTTAGCGGTAGTGGTGGTAATAAAAACTTGAAGCCATTTGAATCGGTGCAAGCTGATTTATCTATTGAGTATTATTATGCAAAGGGTTCTGCGGTTGGATTGGCACTTTTTCATAAGAAAGTAGATAACTTTGTTGTGCCACTGGTAATTGATGTAGAGCAAAACTTTGCCGGTAAAAATAATATAGTAGATGCCGGTATTATCAATATAGCTCCGTATAGCACTGTAGGTAATGGTACAGATGCAATATCTAAAGGCGCGGAAGTATTTATTCAGCATGCGTTTGATAATGGTTTTGGTTTTTACGCAAACTACACTTATAACAAAACTAACAAAGCAGATGTAACCGTAAATGGTAAAGAGTTTGGTCAATCGGCATTAATAGGCAGTGCAAAGTATCAGTAAAACACCTCTGTTTATTATGAAGGTGACGCTTTTAATGTGCGAGCTTCATATAACAAACGAGGGGAGACAGTATTAGGCATTAATAGTGGGTTAAATGTATATCAAGATCCATACGAACAGGTTGATGTTAATGCATCGGTTAATTTGTATGAAGGGCTAAGCTTAACAGCTGCTGTTATTAATTTAACTAAGTCGGAATCGGTAACGCGTTTAGGTGATGATACAGATGCACGATTACTTAACTCAAGCTATTCAGGACGACGCTATTACGCAGGCTTTAATTATAGTTTTTAATTAACGGCATACGTAATACTTTATTAAACGCCAACTAAAAAATGTAGTTGGCTTAGCCTAACAGCACCTAATATTGTAGTTTTATCTATACAGATAGTTTAACTGCTCATATGTTGGTTGTTTAATAGGCAGAAAAAGCTCTGCAGCCCTTTATTTGTATAGCTTTCATACTAAATTCATTTAATTGTCAAAAAGCTGAAATAAAACATTGACCCCCGCTCGA
>NZ_AUTP01000056.1:0-2962 GCF_000498075.1 Pseudoalteromonas sp. TAB23 | reverse complement strand
CCGATGCCGGTGACTATGCATTATTACGCGCGGCTGAGCTTACACAAGCACAAGGCTACGACTGGTTTGTTGTAACTAATAAAGAAACCTTTGTTGAGTCTAAATCGCAAGCTCCCGCGTCATCTATTAGTGCATCACACAGCCAGCAATATGAGCGAAGCTGTGGTTTATTAACCTGTGAAACACGCGCTCGCCCAACAAGCAGCGTAGGCGTGCAGGTAAGCAATAATGATAAACGCAAAGAAGTACACACCCTGATTGATATTAAAATGGGCAAAGGGATAAAACCAAGCGACAACAGTTTTAGCGCCCAAGACTTAATTGAAAATTTAAGCAAAAAGGCGTAAAAGCAAGCGTTTGGTAAAAGCACTTAGCTTGTTTTAGCTAAGTGCTTCTTTCGTGGTAAGAAACCAGTAACCAGCATAGTGCCTACAATTACAAATAGTGCGCCTAGTAATGTATTTGGCCCTATTTGCTCATCTAAAAATAAATGCCCCCAAAATATGCCAAATAATGGAATTAAAAATGTAACGGTGAGTGCTGAGGTTGGGCCAATATCGTCGATTAATTTAAAAAATAAAATATAAGCAAGGGCGGTACATACTACGCCCAGTACTAATACACCTAGCATAATGTTGGTGCTTGGTATTTCTCGTATTGGCATAAATAAGACAAGAGGTAATACCATAAAGCTTGAAGCCCACATTGAGCCATGGGCGTTATCGAATGGGGCCAGTTTAGGCGCATTTTTAGTGTAATGCGATGCAATGGCATAGCAAAGTGAAGCACTCAATGCCGCGACTATGGCTATAATTGATTGGCTATTTAATACAAAATTATTTTGCCCAACGAGTATTGCAACACCTATTAAGCCAAGTAGTAAACCAAGCACCATACTTTTATTGGGCTTTGTTTTCGTCCATAAAATTCCAACGACAACACCCCATATTGGTGTTGTAGAATTTAAAATTGAGAGTGTGGATGCGCTTATAGTTTGAGCTGCGTAAGCAAAAAATAAAAACGGCAGAGCAGAATTAAACGCGCCTATAATAAAAAAGTGTTTTTTATGTTGGACAAACGCTAAGCGGCGTTTTAAATACAAAGTAACAATAAATAAAGTAACTGCGGCAAAGCCAACTCTAAACTCAATTAATACTGCAGGCCCTAAACTGTTAGCTGCCATTCGCATAAATAAAAATGATGCGCCCCAAATAGCGGCCAGAAAAAATAATCGCAGTAAACTTGCTAAGCTCATGATAGTATTTTAATTAAGCTGATTGGTTTTTAGAATAACAGGGTTTATAAAAAGTGTAAGCCATATTCGGAACTGGCATATAAAAATAATAAATTAAGGATAAGAATGAAAACGTTCTCAGTAGTTTCTATGGTATTTATCACTTTTTTGGGTGGATGTAATTCAAGCTCAATCAACCTTTACAGTGATACCACCATGAAAAAGAATGAATACAATGGTATTAAAGCGTATCGAAAAGGACAGTTTGAGGCCGCTTTCAATTATTTAAAAGAGCCTGCTGGGCTAGGCTATAAAAGCGCACAATACACGTTGGCGTTTATGTTTTTGAAAGGCCAATACTTGGAGCAATCTACTAAACTAGGGATGGGCTGGCTAGGCGTTGCAAAAGAAGCGGGGGTTGAAAATTGGTCTGCGCAATACGATGTATTTTACAGTGCAGCGACTACGCAGCAAAAACAACAAATAGACGAAACAGTTGCGTTGTATATAACGCAATTTGGCGTTAAAGCACAAAATATGACCTGTCGTCGTTCAACTTCGCCTAGGCGTACATTTGGTGAAGTTAAAATTGATTGCACTAAGCACGAAGGTAGCGTTACCGAGCACGACATACAAATAATAGAATAGAGTTATGACTTTTCTAACTTCTTTTCAAAGTCGCTTTTAACTATTTCAAGTGCTTTAAGTACTTCTTCTGGAGCAACATCGTGTTGCTCTAGTATCATAATTAAATCTACTGCAAGTTTAATATGTGTAGGGGCTTGATCAAGTGGACTTGTCATTTAATTCTTTCTTTTTTGATATTTGGCTAATGGCAACGTTTATTGCGGTTTGTACACGTTGTTCCATATGTATGCGTTCTGATTGCGGTAAATAAAACGCCATATCTACATCGTAGCGAATATATCGTGGCGGGAGCTGATTTAGTACCGTACAACAAAAGTCAGCCATTACATCTTCATCATATTTTTCATCAAGTTTAAGTTTGATGATTTCTTCAACTACAATCTTTTCGTAATAGTTGTGTATGTCTTCGTGTAATCGCATATTCCCACCGCTTTAAAATAATCCGTTTAACTGAGTCTATACTATGGCTTGCTATAAATCGATAGCGGCTTTAAATAGTTGTTTATGAACATTAATTAGTGAACTCAAATTACGCTGATAACCTCCGCCTAGGCCGCACATTAGTGGGATTTGGTGTTGCTTACAAAAGTTGAGAGTAAAAAAGTCGCGTTTATATACGCCATTGAGCGATACATCAAACAAGCCTAACTCGTCTTTTGTGTAAATATCAGCACCTGCATTATACAAAATAATATCGGGGTTATGAATACGCACGCAAAAATCGAGTGCTTGCTTTAATGTAGCAAGGTACTCATCGTCGGCTGTTTTAGCGGGCAATGCAAAATCGTAAGTGGACTCTTGCTTATTACGAGGAAAATTTTGCTCACAATGAATTGAGCAGGTAATAATTTGGTTATGGTTTTGAGTGATTTGTGCTGTGCCATCGCCTTGGTGTACGTCGCAATCAAAAATTAAAACAGTGTCGGCTTGCTCTGTATTTATTAAATGTGCTGCTGCAATAGCTAAATCATTAAAAATACAAAAGCCACTGCCAAAATCACTATGAGAATGATGATAACCACCGCTTAAATTGAAGGTTAGATCGTGACTAAAAGCCGCTTCTGCAGCTTGAATACTCCC
>NZ_AUTP01000055.1:0-9542 GCF_000498075.1 Pseudoalteromonas sp. TAB23 | reverse complement strand
ACATTTAAACAGCTCATTATTGAAAACGGCTACAAATTTCTAAAAGCCGCCAACCCCAACTGGCCAGAGCAATTAATACCGATTAATGGTAATTGCACGTTGGTGGGAAAAGTAATATTTACTGGTAAATCGCTTTGAATAAAACGAGTAAGAACTCATTAATTAATAATATTCAAAACTAAAAATCGAATTCACAAGAACAGATATAAGGAAATTCCATGAATGTTAATGTACCTAAAGTATTTATTTCATATTCCCATGACACACAAGCCCATAAAAAATGGGTGTTAGAGTTAACTCAACGTTTACGTAATTCAGGAGTAGAAGCAATTTTAGATCAATTTCGTGTAGGCCTTGGTGATGACCTAGGCGGGTTTATGGAAAAAAGCGTCGCTGAGTCTGACCGTATTATTATGGTATGTACTGACAATTACGTCACTAAAGCTAACAGCGGTTTGGGCGGGGTTGGATATGAGAAAATGATTATGACTGCTGAATATATGACTAATATTGATAGTAATAAAGTCATTCCTTTGATTCGTCAAAACGGCACTCATAACGTACCTACATTTTTACAAACCCGTTTGCATATCAATTTTTCTCGTGAAGATGAATATGAATTACAATTTGACAACCTTTTACGTGAAATTCATCAAGCTCCTCTATTTAAAGAACCACCTGTTGGTAATAACCCGTTTGAATCTGTAACCGAGAAACCTGCAGAAAGTGTAACAGACAAGAAAATGGAGCTACTTAAAGAGGCTGTCAACCTTTACAATCAAGGTAAGGTCATTTTTCACTTTAGTGAACTTAATAAAATCCTTGGTTGCTCGAAAATATTCGCTGAAATATACATATCTGAATTACTAGAAGATGGATTTCTTCATAGTACACAGCAGTACACAATGGGTACTCGCACCGAAGTTTTTCGATTGTCTGATAAAGCAAAGTCGTATGCAATTGAGCAGGGTTGGGTTAAAGAATAAAGCGTAGTTGCTAGAAACCCGCTAAATGCGGGCTTTAAATTATTCAGCATAATTTACTTACATTTTATCCTGGGTTTAATATCTATCTCTGCTTTTTGAAAGTCTTGCTCATGCGTAAAATCATGGAGGTGAGCATACTTAATTTCTCTTAAAGGCAGTGTAATAAGAAACTTATTCCATTGGTCGAAAAGCTCAGAATTAGCTTCTATAATTTCCTCAATTTCTTCATCGGAGGCTCCTGATTCTCTTAACTTTTCTTTAATTTCCTGTGTACCTTGCTCATTTATACGATCAATGACTTCTTTATATGGAGTTACTTTTTGCAGGGCTAATGTTTTTTCGTCACGATAACCACTAATTACAGGGAGGATATGGACATCAGTAGTATGGATTTTCGATTGAACTTCATAAATATAGCCAACGTAAACTTTTCTATCTGACATAGTGAATAGAATTGGTAGACCCTCTGTGATTGAATGCCCGAATAAACGAGAAAAATCAGGGCTATCTGCATCGGTTAAAAACTCTTCTGCATATAAATTCTCTTTATCATTAAACAAGTAATATATAAATGGAATGATAATACCTAAACATAGCGATATGAAACTGATATCTAACAATGCAACTGTTGATTTATCTATATTCTTTAACATGATTACATTTTTTAAAAACCAATGACCTAAGTCGAATTGAAAATTTAAATGATTACCTAATAATACAGCTAAATAATAAATACAGGATGAGAAGATAAAAACTATCAAACCTACAGAGGTAGATTTAAAAAATGTATGATAGCCGTTGCTACGATGCAAAGAAAAGTGGGTTTTATGCCAGCGGGTTAAAATACTATAACCAGAGATTCCCAATACAAATAAGAGTAATACGGTAGGTTTTATCATTTTTATTATACAAAAAAAGCATCTATAAGATGCTTTAAATTAGTGAGAAAGTTATTGGTTTGAGCTTGCAGCTTCTAATTGAGCTTTTACAACATCACTCTTTCGGAGAGAGTGCATGTTGATCCTGAAAGTTTCATTACCAATCATATCGACTTTAAGTTCATTTTTTTTTAGTTCAGAGATAACTTTATCTACTGCTTTTTCAGTTTTTGTCTTACTGGACGACTTAAAAATACTTAAAATGCTCATACTAAGCCCCCTATTTATAATAAATTTAGCATTAAACTACTAACAACTATTGTTGATAATAGTAGTTTAGTGACGAGTATGTCAACATATTTGGAGTCCACATGGCTCTCATACTGTCTTTACTGTTCTTATTGTTTACTTTTACTGCATGATAAAAAACAATTTATTAAGGGTAGATCACTTACATTAACTTCAAAAAAGGACCTCCTTTTATAATAACTTTTGTTGCGTTCAGTTTATTAAGCTCATTCGTATTTATGTTTAATAAGTTAGCCTCAACTAAAAACACAGCTCTTTGGCTATGCTTATCAACGCTCAAAACTTTAACTTTAGCGAATGTATCTGCCTGCTCTGAACGAACAAGCGCTTCACCTCCTATATCACCAAATACTGAAAAGTTAGAGTTATTTTTCGATTTTGATATAAGCTCAACACCCTGCTTTATATCTTTCTTTTTTATAGCAAATGCATGAAAGTCGTTTTCGTTTTTACCAAATGAAACAATAACAGACTCATCTGGGTCAGGTAACAAATTGAATGTATCAACGCTTATATAAAGTATTTTCTGCTGAAAACCATAAATCTGGGAATAAATTATCAAAACTATAAATATTACGGAGATAATTATTTTCATGGGAGCAAGCTCTATTTAATATAATTTAGAGCATAGTTAGTTTTTAAGCCCTTTACCTACTTGGCTTTTGACATATAGACGCAATGCACTTACTTGCATTTCTTCCCATGAATTAAAATTTGTATTATCAGCAATATATATATCCCATTCGTCATTAGCAGCTACCGCTTCAAAATCTTTTGCTGTTGAGACATCAAAGGAGCTTGCTGCTAGTAATTCATCAAAGCTATTAAAAGATGAACAACTGGATACAAAGCTATCATTAATCGTATCTGCCATGGTTACCTGTTTGCCGTTTAAATTTTCTATATTTTTAGCTAGCTTTTTTAACCCACCCATATTTACCTTTACAGACATAGCTTTTACTCTTTAGTTAAAATAAAAACTAAGCATAGCTCAAAAAAATCATATCAGTTAAGCGTAGATATTTAATTACCATCTTTAGTTAACAGCTTTAATTCATCTTGGATTGTGCTTATATTTGTTTCAAAAAAGAGGTTATCACCATACATTGACTGATAATTTATATGAACTCTTAAGTTGCCAAGTAAGTCATCATGAATCGCGGTATACCTCTCAGAAGCGTTATCACTTGATACATCTTGTCTAACTCTGATATAGACTAGTTTTTTTACTTCATCTTTAGCTAAAGTACTATTTTCACCAAATTGACCTAATTCAAATTCATCACTGACTGATAGAGACTGCTGTATTTTTTCAAATAATTTCGAACTTGTTATTTCTTCTTCATCCCAAATAAATTGAAAAGATGTTATGACTGCACTCCCTAGACCATTATTTTTAATATCGTAGGTAAATTCTTTTTCACTAAAACCTCGGTGCATAACATCTGAGATCAAAGGCTTCACTGAAAGCTTGTTATGCTCTCTAGCCAATATTGTTTGTTGTAATGAAACTAAAAGAGCACAAGTAGCAATAAATACACTACAAATAGTCGTAATAAGCGTTGCATCCATGTTTAATCCTTTATTAATTAAAAAATAGAAAAACGATTCCAGTAAAGTTATAGACATTAAAAAACCCGTTAATTAACGGGCTTGCAGTCATCTTGTTTGGTTCTGGCTAAATGAGCCTTTTGCTTAATAGCGCTTATTCTATTAAATACTGAGCTAGATATTTTTTTAACATTCCCCGCTTTTATATCATTATCTAATAAGCGGAAAAATTTCGATGTGGTTTTCATGGATTCACCTTCGGCTAATTTACTCTACCTAACACAAATATACATGGTTATAAGGCGCTCTGCGGGGTTGTCTATAAGAATATTAAACCCATTATTTTGATATAGCGCTACCAACTTTTCAGCTTTTTCACATTCTAATATTATTACGCGGCCTCCCACAAGTTGGTTTGCTTTATCTATAATTGTGTAGGCTTCTTCGAGAATATACGATAAGTTTATTTGATTATCTGCTACTGAATCATTTTTACCTATCTGGCCTATAAGGTAGGCATTTACACGTTCACTATTTTTACAAATTCCGTCAAGCTTTTTTCGCAGACCTTTGCTTATTTTAGTTTCGTTATTTTGATTTAGGGAGACTTCTTTGATAGACAATGAAAAATAGGCAAGTATTTGGCCGCTACCATCATCTAATATTAAATAGGTGCGTGATTTAGACGCATTTTCGAGGCGAATAGCTTTGTTTTGATCGGTTAAGAATGCTTCAACATCTGTGTTTTTTGTACTACAAAAACTAGAAAGGAGTTGATGTAGTTGGGGTGCATCAAACTCCTTTATTAGCTCTGAGAGCTGGACAACCGTTGTCTTAATAATGCAATTCCTTTTACTCTATCTGCCTCATGGTTACGATTATTTGTTGTAACTTTATGGGCTTTTTTGCAGTTTTCTCTGAACGCTTGAATAGCTCTTTGATCGGTTACTACAAAGTTTTTTTCAAATGACGTGGTAGCCATAATAAGCTCCTTAATGCCGTTGTATCATTAGGTTATTATAAAAAATAATCCTACAATGAATTTTAAACCTATTGACGGCTATGTCAACTTTTATGTATCTACGTGTGTATTCATGTCTTGTAGGACATCATTTACTATATAATTCAGCTTTAAGCTCATTTTCTATTGCTTTGTCTATTAACTGACAATAAAGCTCATATCCATCTGCCTGTTCTTTTATCCAATCATGTTTGTTGTAAACAGCCATTACGCCACGCATTGTATGGCCTAGCATTTTTTCGGTTACATGCGGCGCTACACCATTTTCACTCAGCAATGTTGATAACGAACGACGAGCATCGTGCGGTAGAAACTTGGGCATTTTATATTTTTCAAACAAGTGATCCCACATTCGACAGCAATAACGATTAATACTGTGGGTGGTCATTGGTTTGTGTGGATTACCACCTGGTATTAGGTAACCTTTTCGCCCATACACCATCGCAAGCGTATCTAGTATGCTTTTCATCTTAGCTGAAATTGGCCTACGGATAGCTTTATTTGTTTTTGAGTTTTCGGGCGGTACTGTCCAAATGCCATTTTCAAAGTCAAAATGCTCCCACTTTGCTAAACGAACCTCTGATTGGCGCGCCCCTGTTATATAAATTAGTTGTAGGCATGCTTTAGTTGCTGGGGTGGCTTTTGAGCTTTCTATTTGTATCCAAAGCTTTGCAATTTCATCAAAGCGCATTACTCGTTGGCCAACTGATGCCTGCTCACCTATGTCATTTACATTTAATGTAAGTACGGGATTAAATGGCTTAACTTCGCCACGTTTTTCAGCCCAACCAATTATGGATTTAATACGCACTAATATAGTGCCGGCTGTTTTAGCGCTGCCTTGTGCCTTTACTTGATCAAAATATGTTATCCAATCTTTAATGGTTATTAAATCAAGTGGCATATTTTTATCATTAAGTATTGGTACAATCCATTTGCTGACTTGGTTTACGTATAAAATTTGTGTTTTTTCTTTCAGGTCGGGTACTTTTTTATCTAGCCACTTCGCAGCAATATCTGCCATTGTGGGCAAGCCCTTGGCATTGTTACGCATAAGCTTGAGTTCTAGCCGTGGGTCTTTACCTTGGCTTAACCAATTTTGAAACAGCGGTATGTAGTCTTGTGCTTCTTTAATGCTTAGCCCAGGGTAACGCCCTAGCGTAATAATTACCTGCTTAGCATCGACACGGCAACGGTATTGCCAAGTGATAGTCCCCTTAGCAGATACCCTTACACTTAAACTATCTCTATGCGATAATACGCACGGTGTTTGATTTTTACCTAGCAGCTTTCTTAATTTGGTATCACTGATCGCCATTTAATTTTTTATACACAGTTAGCAAAAAATTTATACACGATACTATACACACAATGCGCCAATTACAAGAAACTCGAAAATACAAAAAGAAACTGAGCAGCGCTAATAACCCGTAAATATAAAGGGCTAAGACATAGAATGAATAATGAAAGCTATCAAGAGAATCAAGCAACAATCTATTGGCACGACTACGAGACTTGGGGAGCGAGCCCTCAAAAGGATAAGCCAAGCCAATTTGCGGGTATTCGTACCGATCTTGATTTAAATATTATTGGCGAGCCACTTATTGAATATTGTAAGCCGCAAGCGGATTACTTGCCTCACCCTGAGGCCTGTTTAATTACGGGTATTACACCACAAGTGGCGATGAAAAAAGGCTTAGTTGAAGCTGAGTTTATAGCAAAAATTCATGCCGAATTTAGCGTACCAAACACCTGTGTTGCCGGTTACAACAGTATTCGGTTTGATGACGAAGTAAGTCGTTATAGCTTTTACCGTAACTTTTACGACCCATACGAGCGTGAATACAAAAATAACAATAGCCGCTGGGATATTATTGATTTAGTACGTGCTTGTTACGCACTGCGCCCTGAAGGCATTGAATGGCCGTTAAAAGAAGACGGCAGCCCAAGCTTTAAGCTAGAGCATTTAACCGTAGCTAATGGTATTGAACACGCCGCTGCGCACGATGCACTAAGCGATGTAACCGCCACTATTGCACTGGCTAAGCTAATAAAAGAAAAGCAACCAAAGCTGTATAACTTCTTTTTTGGGCTGCGTGGCAAAAAAGCCCTTGCTGAATTGGTTGATGTATTTAACATGACGCCGCTTGTGCATACCACGTCGCGCATACCTGCAACACAAGGCTGTACAAGCTGGGTTGCACCAATGAGCTTTCATCCAGTAAATAAAAACGCGGTTATTTGTTTTGATTTAACTCAAAACCCGCAAGTACTCATTGATTTAAACGTAGAAGAGTTACGCAAACGTTTATACACCAAACGTGTAGATTTAGCCGAGGACGATTTACCTGTTGGCTTAAAACTAGTGCATTTAAACAAGTGCCCTATTTTAGCCCCAGCTAAAACGTTATTGCCTGAAAATGCCGCCCGTTTGGGGATTGACCGCGAGCAGTGCTTAGCTAACTTAGCTATTTTAAAAGCCAATACCGACCTTCGCGATAAAGTAACCGAAGTGTTTAACGAGCAAGGCGATTACAGCGCAACCACTAACGTTGACTACTTACTTTACGATGGGTTTACAAGCCATGCTGATAAAGCTAAGTTTGCGATTATTCGTGATGCAAAACCAGATGAATTAGCTGGGTTGAAGTTAGACTTTGAAGATAAAAAGTTTAATACGTTATTGTTTAGATACCGCGCCCGTAACTGGCCTGAAACGCTAAACCAGCAAGAACTTGATCAATGGCGCCAGTATTGCCAAAACAAGTTAATGCACGGGGAAGATCAACCATCGATTAATGCGCAAGATTTTATGATCACCCTTGAAAACCTAGCGCATGAACATGACGACAGCGAAAAAAATCTTACAATTTTAAAGGCACTGTATAACTACGCACAAAGCATGTAATTTTGTTTGTATAACGCATTAAAAACGCGACGCTTTAGCAATAAAGCGTCGCGTTTTTGTTTATAAATATCTGTACCACTTCAAACAAAGCAAAATCTATTTCACAAAGAGAAGCGAATGAGGAGTAAATGAGAAGACATAAAAAACAATCTTTTTTAGATCTATTACTTCCTCTAAAAGCGCAGCGCCTCATGTCCTCTTTGTGAATAAATCACTTTACGGGCTTTGCCCGTCACGCAAGCAAGCTTCGCGTCTACGAAACAACCACAAATCTATACTGTGGGGTAGACGTAGAGCTTGCTCACGTGAAAAGCGCAGCTTTTAATTGCTTAAATAAAACACTATTCACAAAGAGAAGAGCAAGAGGAGTAAATGAGAAAATATAAAGACCAACAACAATCTTTTTTATCTATTACTTCCTCTAAAAGCGCAGCGCCTCATAACCTCTTTGTGAATAAGTCACTTTTACGGGCTTTGCCCGTCACGCAAGCAAGCTTCGCGTCTACAAAGTAAAACTGATATCTACACTTTGACGGTAGATGGTGAGCTTGCTCACGTGAAAAGCACAGCTTTTAATTACTTAAATAAAACTCTATTCACAAAAAGAAGAGCAAGAGGAGTAAATAAGAAAACATAAAGACCAACAACCGTTTTAGACTTATCACTTCCTCTAAAAGCGCAGCGCCTCATAACCTCTTTGTGAATAAGTCACTTTACGGGCTTTGCCCATCACGCAAGCAAGCTTCGCGTCTACGAAACAACCATAAACTATAACGTAGAGCTCGCTCACGTGAAAAGCACCGCTTTTGATTACTTAAATAAAACTCTATTCACAAAAGAAGCGCATGAGGAGTAAATGAGAAAACATAAAAACAATAATTTTTTAGATCTATTACTTCCTCTAAAAGCGCAGCGCCTCTAAACCTCTTTGTGAATAAATTACTTTACGGGCTTTGTCCGTCACGCAAGCAAGCTTCGCGTCTACGAAACAACCATAAACTATACTTTGGGGTAAACGTAGAGCTTGCTCACGTAAAAGCACCGCTTTTAATTACTTAAATAAAACTCTATTCACAAAGAGAAGCGAATGAGGAGTAAATGAGAAACATAAAACAACAATCTTTTTATCTATCACTGCCTCTAAAAGCGCAGCGCCTCATAACCTCTTTGTGAATAAGTCACTTTACGGGCTTTGCCCGTCACGCAAGCAAGCTTCGCATCTACAAATTAAACCCACAGTTAAACTTTGGCGGTAGACGTTGAGCTTGCTCACGTAAAAGCACCGCTTTTAATTACTTAAATAAAACACTATTCACAAAAGAAGCGCATGAGGAGTAAATGAGAAAACATAAAACAACAATCTTTTTATCTATCACTGCCTCTAAAAGCGCAGCGCCTCATAACCTCTTCGTGAATAAGTCACTTTACGGGCTTTGCCCGTCACGCAAGCAAGCTTCGCGTCTACAGCGTTATTTTTTATGCAGTGCTTCAATGCGTGCTAGTAAACTTGAGGTGTCGTACCTGCCGCCGCCGAGTGCTTGTACGTCGGCGTAATATTGATCGACCGTTGCGGTCATTGGTAAAGTAGCGCCGTTGTTTTTAGCTTCATCGAGTGCAATGCCTAAATCTTTACGCATCCAATCTACGGCAAAACCAAACTCATATTCACCTGCCCACATTGTTTTGTAGCGGTTTTCCATTTGCCACGAACCGGCTGCGCCTTTAGAAATGGTTTCTATTACTTTTTCACCATCAAGCCCAGCTTGCTTGGCAAAATGTAAGCCTTCAGCTAAGCCTTGCACTGCGCCAGCAATACAAATTTGATTAACCATTTTACAAAGTTGTCCCGAGCCAACGCCGCCTAGTAATTGGCTAAAACGACTAAACGC
>NZ_AUTP01000054.1:0-1039 GCF_000498075.1 Pseudoalteromonas sp. TAB23 | reverse complement strand
CCCCGCTACTTTTGGCATTAAATTGCGCTTGATTTAGCCGCTCGTCGCGGGCTGTTTTTAGCTCCGCTGTTTGGGTTAGTGCATCATCAATCGTAGTAATTAATTGCTGTCCACTGCTATTTACTGTGGCGAGTTCGTCCGCTATTAGCTGCTCACGAATTGGTAATATGTTTTGCAGTGTATTTATTTGCCACTCTATGCTTTGGCCGTCATACGTTGTGAGCTGGGCTTGCTCTAATGTGCTTTTGCTTTTGGCATACTGGGCGCAGGCGATAAACTCAGGTATTGGGCAATAGTTGTTTATTGATTCCAACTTGCTGGCTAATGCTGCGGGATCGGTTGCACTCACAGATAAGAATAGACCGCTATAGCTTGCTGGTTTATCAGTGCGCGAGTCGTCTTGAGTGGCAGACGCAAGCAACTGCGCGCCCACTTGCATTGAGCAATGGGCGGCAGTTTGATGATAACAAAGCGCTAGGTTATGCATTGTCATCTGTGTTTTCTGGTAACCGATAACGTGCTTTGATTTCGGCTACCTTTTCTTGCCACTTTTGCAGTGACTCGGGTGTGCCGTCGTATTGTGCTTCCATATACAAAGGGTCTGACTCGGCTTTGTAAGCTGCTTGGCGCTTTTGAACATTTTGGCTTAGCTCAAATTGCTGCTGATTTAATACTGAGTCGATTTGTTCTTGATCCATGCCTAGGTTTTGCATGTACTCAGAGCTTGTATTGCTATGGCTTGCGCCTTTATAAATATATGTAAACATAGTTTTACCTTTTAAATAGAGTGTTAAATAACTTTAGCTTTATGCTTTTCATGTTTTGGGAACTGCTTTATTGCTTGATACCCATACATCAACATATCTCTGCATTTTTCTTCTATTGCTAGCGCGGTCAAATTAATCTCCTTTTATGTTATTCCCGGGCTATCGCCCGGGGTTCAAATTTCAATAACCAATTACGCAAAGAAAGCGGGACGAAAACCGAAATTACTGCTCGCATAGGAACGGCCATAGTTGAGGTTGAGCGCGCCCAAGCC
>NZ_AUTP01000053.1:0-617 GCF_000498075.1 Pseudoalteromonas sp. TAB23 | reverse complement strand
CCGCCTTAGTGGATGCCAATGGCAACTGGAGCGCCACACCAGCGACACCATTAAGTGAAGGTGAAAGCACGATTGAAGTAAGTGTGCGCGATAGTGTCGGCAACGAAACCACCGTGAGTGATACCACCACCATCGACACACAAGCACCCACTTTAACCATTCAAAACGTAGGCGATGTTAGCGATTTAACACCTGAGCTGCAGGGCACCAGTAATGAAATTGGTGGCACTATTACACTCACCATCACCGACAGCGCAGGTGCTGTGCAAACGATTGAGACCCTAGTTGGCAGCGATGGTCACTGGAACATTGAAATTCCAGGTGCCCTTGCACAAGGTGACTTTACTGTAAGCGCGAGTATTACCGATGCGGCAGGCAATGAGAGCACAGCAAACAGCAGTGGTAATGTGGATACTATTACACCGGTTGTCACCGTTGATGCACTGGGTTTGGGTAACGACAGCACCCCAGTTGTTAGTGGTACCTCAACAGAGCCTGCAGGCACGGTTATAAACATTGTTATTACCGACAGTAACGGTGATGAACACCCAATCACCGCCACCGTGGATGCAAATGGTGATTGGCAAGCAATCAGCCCTGAGTTACCAGATGGAAGC
>NZ_AUTP01000052.1:0-3585 GCF_000498075.1 Pseudoalteromonas sp. TAB23 | reverse complement strand
GAGCCGCTTTGCACGCGCTATTCGCTATGCACTTGCTCGTAAAGATGTTGAAGGTGAGCGAGTAGAGCGTTTAAAAGCCGAAGCCGAAAATCGCTCAAAAGACCGCTTTCTAGCTCATCTAAGCCACGAATTACGTACTCCTCTATCGTCTATTTTAGGTTATACCGAACTGTTAATGCAGAGCGACTTCAGTCAGCAAGCAGAAAATGAACTAGGTGTTATTTATCGAAACGGTAAACATTTATTGAGCCTGTTAAACGATGTGCTCGACTTATCTAAAATAGCCGCCGATAAACTGGAGCTGACCCTAAGCGAAGTTAACCTTGATAGCATGCTTGCCGATGTATACACGCTAATGCGCGTATCGGTGCTTGATAAGGGCCTTACGCTGCGCTTTGAATCTCATCAGCCATTGCCTTTGGTTGCACGACTGGATGCAACAAGAGTTCGCCAAATTTTAATAAACCTAATAAACAATGCAGTTAAATTTACCGATAAAGGCGAAATTGTTGTTAATGCGTGGACGCAATGGGTTGATGATACCGAAATGCTGTTTTTTAGCATTAAAGACTCAGGCATGGGCATTGCCCCTGAAAAACAAGAACTGATATTTAAGCCATTTGAACAAATAGCTGATGTAGAATCACGCTCTGTAGGCGGCGCAGGCTTAGGCTTGGCAATATGTGCTGAATTGTTAGCACGTATGCACGGTGATATTAGTTTGCATTCTGAAATTGGCAAAGGCTCTACGTTTACTATTTCGGTTTACCCAGGTGATATTAGCGAAGTAGAACGACAGGTACTTAATTTTAGTAGTGCGCCGCAACTACAAAGTAAATCGGCTCCATGCAAAGTGCATGGGCGAGTATTAGTAGTTGATGATTTACGTGATTTACGCATGCTAGTTGGTCATATGATCAGTACTTGTGGTGCGCGCGTCGATTATGCCGAACATGGCCAACAAGCGCTTGAAAAAGTGCGTATTGCAGATGCGTATAAAGCGCCTTACGATATTATTTTTATTGATATTCATATGCCTGTAATGGGCGGCAAGGAAGCTACCATAGAGCTTAGAAAAATGGGTTACAAAGGCCCAATAATCGCGCTCACTGCCGCTACTATGAAAGGCATACATGAGGAGCTTGCTGCACTAGGCTTTAACGATGTAATACCAAAACCTGTTGATAGCGCGGCTTTATACCAAAGTTTGCAAGATTATTTGGTAGCGCCAGAGCATGCACCGCAAGCTAAAGATATAAATTGTAGCAATGGCTTAACCGAGAAAAAGCAGCGCTTTTTACTTGTTGAGGACGATCACGATGCAGCGCAAATTACGGAGCTACTTTTAGAAAGCTTAGGTGTTGAAACGGTCATTGCGTCTAGCTGCGCACAATGTTTGCAAATACTTAATCACGACCAGCAATTTAATAAGGTATTGCTAGATATGCATTTACCCGATGGGCGTGGCATTGATTTAGGCCAGCAAGTTAATGAGCGATATCCAGAGCTACGCTTGGTGATTGTAAGTGGCGCAGAGCCAGACCCTAGAGAAATAAAAGATTTAAATATTGACCGAGTTTTACTTAAACCTATTAATTTGAGCTTACTTGAAACGCTTATTAGCTAATAACTGAGACATTATTTATATGCATTCAATAAAGTTAGTATCTGAAGAATTAACACCATCAAAAGTAGTCTGTGTTGGCCGTAACTATACCGCACATATTGCAGAGCTAAACAACGAAACACCAGATCAAATGGTTTTATTCAACAAACCAAATAGCGCGATTACAAATACGTTATTTGCGGCTCATAACGGCGATACACTGCATTATGAAGCCGAGCTATGTTTTGTAGTTAAAAATAAAAAATTTGTAGGGGTTGGACTCGGCCTTGATTTAACTAAGCGTACTGTGCAAAGTAAATTAAAAAATAAAGGACTTCCATGGGAGCGCGCTAAAGCGTTCGATGGCTCTGTAATTTTAACTGATTTTGTAGCGCTAACTGATGCAATGAAGCACTTTACCTTTGAACTTAAAATTAATAATAAAGTAGTTCAGCAAGGCGATACTCATTTTATGCTGCATAATCCGGACTCAATTTTACAAGAAATTAGTGAATTTATGAGCTTAGAAGATGGTGATGTAGTAATGACAGGCACACCTTCGGGCGTGGGCGAGGTAACGCCTAAAAGTATTTTTGCTGTTGCACTTTATGCTAATGATCAGTGTTTACTTGAGCATCAGTGGCAAGTAAGTAAAAATTAATAACTTGCTGTTGGTAGTGTTTATCAAAGTCGGCAAAGGTAGTTTTAAGCCAATTATGCTGACTTTGTTGATACTCAGGCGATTGTAGTACATTGTTTTTTAGTGCGCGGTTAATTTTTTTAAGCGCTTGCTGTGCAAAATTATTAGGTGCGTTAGCCGCACAACCTATTGCTCCTCGTATAAATTGAATGTCATTTTCTGCAATTGGTACACTCTCTATATTCGTATATTCTCCTTGTTTATTAAAGTAATCGGCCATAAACGGGTAATCAATTGAGTAGTCTAAAAAGCCGTGACTCAAGCGTGCTATAACAGCCTGACTTTCATTTTCGCTACTCCAACTTAACGACGACTCTTTATCTCGTTTTGTATTTTCAATAATTGTATTAATTTTAGTTGTAAATTTACGTGCAGCAGCTTGCCCGTATACGTATTGCGGGTCGGTTAATAAATTAATAAGGTGAATAGGCGAGCCGTGCTTTTCTTCTAATTTGGGCTTTAGCTCTTTAGTCGTGATAATTGAAAATGGGGGATATACCGTTGTTGGATTTGAGTAGTTAAGTAGTTGGTTATTATGTTTTTTATAAATAACACACGGGAAGCATACGTTTTTTCCTTCACTTAAATATTTATTTATACGCTGCTGAGGGACAATTAAGCGGGTATGTTTTACATCTGTTATGGTTCTAATGAGTTGCTCGGTTAGGTTGTCGCAAATACCGCCTTGTGGTGCACTTTCGCTTTTAGCTATATGAAAAGGGGGCGTGTAACTTTGCAGCCAAATAATTTCTTCTAGAGGCTGTAATTTTTGTTCAACAGCATGCGCGTTAAATACAATTAATAGACAAAATGCATAGTATCCGTTTCTCAGCATTGATAAGTGTTCGTTGAATTAAGAAAACTTAATTAAAGTATAGTGTTGGTTGTAGTAGGGTCAAATATTTTACTTAAAAGCAGCCTTGTTCAAGGCTGCTTTTAACTGGTACATGCTTAATAAGGCATAGGATAGTTTTTAAATATAGTGTTAATCTCACTAAGAATTTCGTCGCTTAACGTGATGTTAAATGCATCAATATCTTCTTTCAATTGGGCTATGCTTGTTGCACCAATAATTGAAGAGGTTACGCCATCTACTTGGTTACACCATGCGAGTGCTAGTTGTGCTGGAGTAATATTGTTTGCATGAGCCAGCTCAACATACTGCTTAGTGGCTTGCTCTGCATTGGGTGTATCTCTAAAAATACCGTTGCGCTGCATGAAGGTCCAACGGGAGCCTTCTGGGCGAGCACCGTTTAGGTATTTACCCGTTAATAAACCA
>NZ_AUTP01000051.1:0-1465 GCF_000498075.1 Pseudoalteromonas sp. TAB23 | reverse complement strand
CCCATTTCTCCCCGTGCCTACGCATCAGCCAGCGGTTTGGTCCTGACGAACCGCGATAGACCAAGCATTTATGATGGATTAACTCTTCAGGTGATTCAGGTATGCCGTGTCGACGGATATAATCTGGTGATGCAGCTAGATGATAGAACTGCTGGCCAAACACACGAGCATGAAATGAGGAGTCTGTTAGCACGCCAATCCGGAAAATTACGTCAGCTGAATCCCGGTGAGGATCGATGTAATCATCGGTCAGCGTGAGATCAATGCTTAGCCTTGGATATCGTTTAGTTAGACCAGCTAACGCCGGTGCTACATGTCGCTGTCCAAAGAATACCGGTGCGTTTATGCGGACCATACCTGAAGGTTCTAGCGTTCTTTCGTTGAGTTCTCGTCGCGCCTCCTCCAAGCTGCTCGTCATAGCACGTGCATAACGGATAAAAAGGTGGCCGCTTTCCGTCGGAATGATTGCCCGAGTATTACGATAAAAGAGTTGTTGTCCGAGTGCATCTTCTATTTGATGGATAACGCGCGACACCTGAGAGGCTGATATTCCTTTCCCCCGTGCCACCACAGAGAAATTCTGTGTTTCATAAACATTTATATAAATCATCAAGGCGCGTATGTTGATGTTCTCAGGTTTACTCATTTATGCATATCCTGCAAAGGTGTTTATCTAATTGTAGCATTTTTCTCATCCATGTTAAGGCGTAACATTATCTACCTGAACCACAGGAGATTGATATGCAACTGATACTAATTTTAATTGTAATTGCCGGAGGTATGGGGCTGTCCATAGAGGCTGGATTGCTAGGACCACTAGGCGAGGAAGTCGGTGATCTCTGGGCCACCTTTAGTGTATTTGGAGTGGGCGCGGCGCTTACTTTCTTGCTGATGCTATTTTTCAGCCCGCGTAACAGCCCATCGTTCTTTGCACAGCCATCTTGGCAACTGCTTGGCGGCATACTAGGACCTATTTACGTTATTATCCTGACCGTAACAACGCCGGCAATCGGCATCGCCATGACCATGATTGGCATCCTAGCAGGTCAGGTCTTTAAGAGCCTAATAATCGATCACTTTGGCCTACTTGGTACGCCACACAGAAAAATTGACATTAAACGTATAATCGCGCTGATTTTTATCATTGTAGCGCTGGTTATGGTTGCACAAGGCTAAGGTAACTTTATGACTATTATCATGATTATTCTCACCATCATCGGTGGAGCTATGCTGAGTATTCAAGCGGCTATCAACAGCCAGCTTGGAAGTAAAGTTGGTGTATTCAAAAGCGCGTTCCTAACATTTTCGATTGGAGCGCTAGTGACGGGGTTGCTGATCTTTTTCTTCGAACCTAAACACGCCTTGACCCTGATGGACGTTCCTAAATGGCAACTGCTGGGAGCAATGTTTGGTGTGCCATATATCGTTATTATGGTACTGGCCGTTCAGCGCATTGGCGCAGCTG
>NZ_AUTP01000050.1:0-9964 GCF_000498075.1 Pseudoalteromonas sp. TAB23 | reverse complement strand
ATATGGATAGTTCAGTACGCGCACAAGACGATTTTTACTACCATGTAAATGGTCAGTGGTTAGCTAAAACTGAAATACCAGGTGATAAATCTAACTACGGTTCTTTTTCGCAGTTATATGATGAGTCGCAAAAAGCGATGAAAATAGCCCTTGAAAGTGCAGCCGCAAACAAAGCCGCTAAAAAAGGCAGTGATGAGTATAAAATTGGTGCATTTTATAAAAGCTATATGAATAAAGATGCGCGTAATGAGCTAGGTATTACGCCATTACAACCGTCATTAGATACAATTGATAGCGTTAAATCTAAAGCTGATTTAGTGGGTTTAATGGCTAAAATTCAAAAACAAGGCGGTACTTTACCGTTTGGTTGGTTTGTAAATAACGATGCTAAAAACTCAAGCGAGTATGCATTGTATTTATCTCAGTCGGGTCTTGGTTTACCAGATCGTGACTATTACTTAAAAGATGACGAAAAATTCACTAAAATTCGCGCTTCTTACGAGCAATACATCACTGATGTTTTAGCAAAGTCAGGCGTTAAAAATGCAGCAGAAGCTGCTAAGAGCGTACTTGCATTTGAAAAAACACTAGCTGATGCTCAGTGGAGCCGTGTGCAAAGCCGTGATGCAACTAAATCTTATAACAAGATGACAGTAGCAGATGCAAGCAAGCTGATGGGTGACCTTGATTTAGCTGCATTCTTTAAAGATGCTGGCGTGAGTGCAAGTGACATTATTGTACGCCAACCTAGCTATTTAGAAGCACTTGCTACTATTTACAAAGACACTGATTTAGCGACGTGGAAAAACTACTTAAAATTTCATTTTGTAAGTGGTTATGCAGAGCTACTTAGTGAAGATTTAGTTAACCTTAACTTTGACTTTTACAGCACAACACTTCGTGGCGTAGAAGAACAAGCACCTCTTTGGAAGCAAGCGGTTGATGCATCTAACAGTGTACTTGGTGAAATTTTAGGTAAGGTATACGTTAAAGATAACTTCCCGCCAGAAGCTAAAGCACGCATGGAAGAATTAGTTGATAACGTAATTAAAGGTTACGGTGTTGCTATCGAAAATCTTGAGTGGATGAGCCCTGAAACAAAGCTTGCAGCGAAAGAAAAACTAGACAAATTTACGCCTAAAATTGGTTACCCAGACACGTGGAAAGATTACTCAGAGCTAGATATCAACTCAGATGAGCTAGTAGGTAACTACATTCGTTATAGCGAATGGGCATACGCAGACATGATTGCTAAATTGGGTAAACCAGTTGATCGCTCTGAGTGGCACATGACTCCGCAAACAGTAAATGCGTATTACAATCCAGTAAACAACGAAATTGTATTTCCAGCAGCTATTTTACAACCGCCATTCTTTAATTTAGAAGCGGATGATGCTGTAAACTACGGCGCAATTGGTGCAGTAATTGGGCATGAGCTTGGTCATGGTTTTGACGACCAAGGTGCTAAATACGACGGTGATGGCAACTTACGTAACTGGTGGAGTGAAACTGACCTTAAGCAATTTGAAGAGCGTACAGCGGCTTTAGTTGCACAGTATAACGAATATAAACCGTTTGAAGATGCAAGTGTTAATGGCGAGCTAACGCTTGGCGAAAACATTGGTGACTTAGGTGGCTTAACGGTTGCGCATAAAGCGTATATGCTGTCTTTAGGTGATAAAAAATCACCAGTGATTGATGGTTACACAGGCGATCAACGCTTCTTTATGGGTTGGTCACAAATTTGGCGTCGTAACTATCGCGATGAAGAGTTACGTAATCGTTTATTAACAGACCCTCATTCACCAAGTCACTACCGTGTAATCGGTATCTTGTCGAATATGCCTGAGTTTTACGAAGCGTTTGACGTAAAAGAAGGTGATAAAATGTATATCAAACCAGAAGATCGCGTAAAAATCTGGTAATTGCATATAAATAACAAAAAACCAGTAAGTTTTTAGCTTACTGGTTTTTTTGTATCTTGAATTTGTTCATTAATGCTAGCTCATTAAGCACTGGAGCATCCATTTTTCGTTACTGAGTATGTTTTTATAAAGCGCGAGTTGGCTTTGTGCTCGCTCTAAATTATGCTCTGGATGAGCCACTTTAAAGTACACATCATTATTTAAGTAATCAGTTAAAAAGCGCACACTTAACATGAGCGGCATTATTTTAGCGCCTAGCAGCAGGCTTTCTTGCTCTTTTGTACTCATGCTACTTTTTAATGGCGTTACATAGCCTTTAACAATGGCTGAAAATATATCTTTTCGAATAATAACGTTGTGTAAGTTTGTTGAATCCTCGGCTTCGGGGGAGCAGAAAGTGCGTACCATGTCGCCAAAATCATAAAGCCTAAATCCCGCCATGCAGGTATCTAAATCAATCACTGCTTTTGCTTTGTGAGTTGCACTACAAAACAGCATATTATTTATTTTTGTATCGTTATGACACACTCTAAGCGGTATCTGCTTAGCTATATTACTAAGCTCAGTAATTAAATGCTGCTGTGATAAGCAATATTCTATTTCGTCAGCGCAGTGCTTTACTCTATTTACAGAGTTATTTGTGATTGCGGTATTTAATTGCTCAAAGCGCATCGCTAAGTTATGAAAATCAGGAATTACAGTATGTAGTTGTTGTGTATCAAAATCTTGTAATGCATGAGCAAATACGCCAAAGGCGTAAGCCGCTTGCTCGCTCTGTTGCGCATTTTTAACAACGTCTTCGCTGTAACTGTCACTAATATAGTTGAGGACGCGATAATGCGCGCTATCAATTTCTATTAAGTGTTCGTTGTTTTGTATGGCTATATGCTTAACTGTTTCAAGGGGGTAATTATTTTGCAGTTGTTTAGCATTTAAATGCTGCTCAATTAGTTTTGCATTACTTACTAACTGAGCAGGGTATTTAAATACCTCAGTATTAAGTTTTTGCACAATAAACTGTTTATCAATACACGTAAGTAGCCATGTACTATTTATATGGCCGCTACCAATCACACTAACTTGAGTTAACTCAGGATTTAATGCTAATTGTTCGCTTAGCTTATTTTGTATTGAGATGTTCATTGCGCTCACTTGTACCTATTTTGTTATGCGTATCGGGCTACTATTTTCTCGATAATTTCAGCATTAGCTTCAGGAAAATCATAATTTTCTAATTCACTAATTGCTACCCATTCACTAGGTTGTCCTTCAGCGCCATGTGCTTCACCGCTAAAGTTACTCACTACGTGTACATCTAATTTAACGCACTTATCGCCGTAGTCATGTTCAATCACCATAAGTTGACTAGAGCTGTGAATTGTTAATCCAACTTCTTCAATAAGCTCGCGTTTAAGTGCAACAAAAACACTTTCACCTGCTTCTACTTTGCCACCAGGAAATTCCCATAAACCGCCTTGATGTTGTTCATCTGCACGTTTACAAATGAATATAGCGTTATTTTTCTTAATAACACCAACAGCTACATGTACAATTTCTATAGTCATTACTTTAAAACTCCATAAAAAAAAGCGACGCTAGCGCCGCTTTTTAATAAGCTAATAACAATATTGGGCTATTTTAATTTACCGCAACATTGTTTGAATTTTTGACCTGATTTACAAGGACAAGGGTCATTACGACCTACTTTTGGTTCTGTACGAGCCATTACAGTAGCTGTTTCTGGTGCTGGCGCTTCGCCACCTACTTGCTCAGCTTCTTCATGTTGGTATTCGCGAGGAGCATTTTCACTTTTACGGTGTTGCTCTTCTACTTTTTCAACATCTTCTTCTGCGCGTACTTGTACTTTACTTAGGATGCTTACAACATCTACTTTCAAGTTTTCAAGCATTTCAGAAAACAGCTCAAACGATTCACGCTTATACTCTTGCTTAGGATTCTTTTGCGCGTAACCACGTAAATGAATACCTTGACGTAAGTGATCCATAGCAGCAAGGTGATCTTTCCAATGCTGATCAAGACTTTGTAGCATAATCGCTTTTTCGAATTGACGTAAAACAGAATCGCCAACTTGCTCTTCTTTTTGCTTGTATGACTGCTCAACCGCCTGCTCAATACGCTCACGAAGTTTTTCTTCGTATAGTTTATTGTCATCTGCTAACCATTGAGTGATTGGCAACTCAAGTAAGAAGTCTTGTTTTAAACGCTCTTCAAGGCCAGGAATATCCCACATTTCAGCAAGGCTTTGCGGTGCAATGTACTGATCAATTACACTAGCAAGAACATCACCACGAATTGCTGTGATAGTCTCTGAAATATCGCCTTCTTCAAGTAGCTCATTACGTTGAGAGTAAACAACGCGACGTTGATCGTTTGCTACATCATCGTACTCAAGCAATTGCTTACGAACATCAAAGTTACGTGCTTCTACTTTACGCTGTGCATTTTCAATCGCACGGTTTACCCATGGATGTTCAATTGCTTCACCGCGTTGCATACCTAGTTTACGCATCATGTTAGTCATGCGTTCACCAGCGAAGATACGCATTAGTGCATCGTCCATCGATAGGTAGAAACGGCTAGAACCGGCGTCACCTTGACGACCAGAACGACCACGTAATTGGTTATCTATACGACGAGATTCGTGACGTTCAGTACCAATGATATGTAAACCGCCAGCATCAATTACCGCATCATGGCGAATTTTCCAAGCTGCTTTAATTTCAGCAATTTGCTCAGCAGTTGGGTTTTCAAGTTTTTCAACTTCACTGTTCCAGTTACCACCTAACACGATATCGGTACCACGACCGGCCATGTTGGTTGCAATTGTTACTGTACCTGGTAGGCCAGCATCTGAAACGATATCTGCTTCTTGCGCATGAAATTTGGCATTAAGTACGTTGTGCTTAATTTTTTCTTTGCGTAAAAACTGTGATAAATACTCAGAGCTTTCAATTGAAATAGTACCTACAAGTACCGGTTGTCCGCGGTCTTGACAGTCTTTAATGTCAATTAAAATTGCTTCGTATTTTTCTTCTTGCGTTAGGTAAACTAAGTCGGCGCGATCATCACGAACCATTGGCTTATTAGTTGGCATAACAACAGTATCTAGGCCGTAGATAGATTGAAACTCAAAAGCTTCAGTATCGGCAGTACCTGTCATACCTGCTAATGTTTCGTATAAACGGAAGTAGTTTTGGAACGTAATAGATGCAAGTGTTTGGTTTTCGTTCTGAATATTTACACCTTCTTTAGCTTCAACAGCTTGGTGTAAACCTTCTGACCAACGACGACCTTCCATTGAACGACCAGTATGCTCATCGATAATGATTACTTCGTTTTCTTTTACTACGTAATCAACATCTTTTTGGTATAGCTTGTGGGCACGAAGGGCCGCATAAACGTGACTTAGTAGCGTAATGCTTGCTGCTGAGTAAAGCGAATCGCCTTCTTCAATTAAGCCGCGTTCAGTAAGTAGCTCTTCTACTTTAATTTGACCACGTTCTGTTAAATGAACTTGCTTAGACTTTTCATCAATAGTGTAATCGCCGTCGCCTTCAACACCTTCTTCGTCTTCTTTTTCTTGAAGTTCAAGTAAAGGAACGATGGTATTTATTTCAGTGTATAGCTCAGAGCTGTCCTCAGCTGGGCCTGAAATAATAAGCGGAGTACGCGCTTCATCAATTAAGATTGAATCCACTTCATCGACTACGGCATAAAATAATGGACGCTGAACACGTTCATCAATGCTAAAAGCCATATTATCGCGAAGGTAGTCAAAACCAAATTCGTTATTTGTACCGTACGTAATGTCAGCAGTATAAGCTAGCTTCTTCTGCTGTGGCATCATACCCGGTACGTTACAGCCTATAGTAAGGCCTAAAAATTCAAATAACGCACGGTTGGTTTCAGCATCACGTTTAGCAAGGTAGTCATTCACAGTAATTACGTGAACACCTTTGCCTGTTAAGCCGTTTAAATAAGCTGGTAGGGTAGCTGTTAGTGTTTTACCTTCACCGGTACGCATTTCTGCAATGCGACCTTGATGTAAAACCATACCACCTAATAACTGCACGTCGAAATGACGCATGCCATTTACACGCTTTGACGCTTCACGTACCACAGCAAAAGCTTCAGGTAGGATATCGTCAAGGCCTTGTCCGTTATCGTAACGTTCTCTAAACTCAGCTGTTTTAGCTCTTAAATCTTCATCAGAAAGGGCTTCAAGTTGCGTTTCTAGCGCATTGATTAGCGCGACCGTCTTTCTTAAGTTTTTAATAGTGCGGTCATTGCGACTACCAAAAAGCTTGGTAAATAAATTAGATATCATGATAAAACCGTTACAATGTATTCTTTGTCAGCCGAGTATCGGCTAACCCATTTTTAACAATTGGTAATTAATATGTGCTTTTAAATAACACTTAGAACATATTAATTAGCAATATTGTATTAAACCGCTCAAAAAGCACTGTTTATTACGTGCGCTACTATACCAGACTCTGCCAAACAACAAACTATCTCAATAAAAAGATCTGTGTATAAAATCGAAAAATTTGATCTGGTTCGTAAAAATAACTTTGTGTTACTCAATTACAGTAAAAATAGTAGCGAACTGTAAAGATATGGTGCTAAATAAATTAAAAACAAGGGTTATAGCTGCGCTTAAGTTTGACGCTTAAACACAGCTATTAAATGAGTGTTTTATAATTTAAATTGGTTAACCGTTTTGTTAAGTGCTGCAGCTAAATCACTTAAGTCACGAGCTTCGTCAGCGAGGGTGTGCGCATGGTCAGCGGTACTGTTCACTAAGTTATTAATTGCCGAAAGGCTCGTATTAATATCTTCAGCAACGACTGTTTGCTCCTCAGTTGACGTGGCTATTTGATGACTTTGGTCTTGTACTTTAGTGACCGACTGCGCAATATTGTGAAGTGAGCTAAGTACTTCTTTAGTTTGCAGTACTGAGCCCTCGGTTTGATCTTGTCCTTGTTGCATCATCACTGAGGCCTGTTGAGCTATTTGCTGCAAGCGCGAAATCATATTACGAATATCGTCTGTTGATTCTTGTGTGCGACTTGCTAGTGAGCGTACTTCATCAGCAACAACGGCAAAGCCTCGACCGTGTTCACCGGCACGAGCTGCCTCTATAGCCGCATTCAGTGCAAGTAAGTTGGTTTGATCGGCAATTGAATTAATTACGTCGACTAGCGCACCAATGTTATTACTTTCTTGTTCAAGGCCTGCTACCACTTTAGATGCTTCGCCAATATGCAACGCCAGCTCAGTCATTACTTTTTGCGCCTGTGTAGAACGGCTTGCACCTTCAGCTGTAATTGCCTGAACTTCTTCAGCTGCGTTATTTGTATGTTGTGCATTACGTGATATTTCAAGCACAGTAGTCGCCATTTCAGTTACCGCAGCGCTGACGCTATCAACTTGCTGCTTCTCTTGCTGAATTTCAGAATTAGTTTGCTCAGAAACATGTCTTAGCTGAGCTGCTGCATTACTTAGCTGTTCTGCTTGCGCTGCGGTTTCTAGCATCATGGCGCGTAACTTATCAATAAAAGTGTTCATATGATTGGCCAGCTGTCCCACTTCATCTTGACTATTAATATCAATTTTTTGAGTAAGGTCGCCTTCGCCCGATGCTATATCACGCATAATGTGCGTAAGTGTTGTGATGGGTTTTGAAATCATATGGGTAGCCCATAAAATCATGGCTAATATAATAATTAAGATAATAACTACTGCAGTTGTTGTTGCGGTTACTGCGGCATTTACGGGCTCTTCAATCATGCTAGTAGGAATAAGTAGACCTACATACCAATCTATATAAGGCTGCTCTAGCTGCAGACGATGGTAAACCACATAAAACTGCTCACCTTTAAAAGTAACCATTTGGCTGCCTTTAAGGTTATTTCGCATTTGTGTATTTAATTCTTTAAAGCCTGCTGTATCTGTAAACTGTTGCTCAAGCGCATCGAGTCCTTCTTTACCGTTTGCACCTTCATCTGTAATTGAAAGTTTGTGTCCTGTGGCTTTTGAAAAGTGAACTACTTTTTGATTTCCATCGAGTAAAAATCCATAACCTTGGCCGTTAAAGCGAATATTTTCGACCATGTCGTTAATTTTGTTTAGTTGTAAATCAACACCGCCCATACCAATGAGTTTACGCTGTGCGTTATAAACAGGTTGTTGTACTACTGCGGATGCTACGCCTGTGGTTAAATCAACAGAGATTGGACCTACGTAAAGTTTGTTAACTTGCATGGCTTCTTGCCACCAACCACGCTTGTAGGCGTAATAAGGCTGGCCGTTGTAGTGACTTGTACGTTCATTTTCTTTAAAGTATTCACCGGTGGTTGCTGAGGCAAAAAAGGCCGATAAAATGTTTTCGTCATTTGAGCTTAAACGGACAAAGTCTTGGTTTACTTCGTTGTAGCCAGGGGCGCTTTCAAGTGCTTGATCGCGAGTATCCCAATTTTCAAAAAAGTTGATTAAATGTGGGTTATTAACAAAGGTTGATACCATTTTTCCGTACATCGCAAAGTAACTTTGCATTGAAAGTTGCTCGGTCTGTAGATAACTTTGCGCTTCATTTTCTATGTTTTCTCTAGAGAGGTTGGCAATGTGTTTAACAAAAAATGTTGAGGCAATAATTAGTAAAACGGTAATTGTTCCACCAATCAATAATAATATTTTCTTCCGTAATGATAAATTATTTAGCATGAGTACGCATATTTTTATTATTTATGAAATTATATCTAATCATATCTTACTTAAAATCTCTATAAAGTTAGATAGAAAGAACTAATTATGCGTTTAAAATAAAGGCTTATACAAAAATGACAAATAAAAGTAATAAATTAGTAGTATTAGGTGCAGGTTGGTTAGGACATGCGTTATGCGTAAGTGCGCAAAAAGCTGATTGGCAAGTACAAGGAACGCATAGAACAGATATACACGAGTTTGACTTTGAGCGTCAGTTTACACTTGAAGATGGGCAATTAAGACATCAAGTTGATTTACAAAATGCTTATTGGGTATGTGCTATTCCACCACGTAGCAGGCACAGTGAAAGTAATTATCCTGAAACACTCACCGCAGCGCTTAAGCTTTCAAAGGAGTTAAACGCAAAGGGCTTTTTATTATGCTCGTCAACCGGGGTATACGATCAAGAGCCTGGTGTATATAGCGAAAGTTGCGATATTTCATGCACAAACGAGCGCCAAATAAAGCTCTATGAGGCAGAAGAGCAAGTACTTGAGCAAGACGGGAAAGTGCTGCGTTTAGCTGGATTACTAGGGCCTAATAGAGAACCTGGTCGTTTTGTGGCAGGCAAAGAGCTTAATACATCAAGTGAGCAAGTAGTAAATATGGTGCACCAACAAGATGTAATTAATGCTATCTTTGCGGTGATAGAGCACTGGCAAGTAGGGCAAAATATTTATAATGTTGTTAATCCTGCGCACCCGACAAAAGCTGAATACTACGCAGTGAAGTGTGCAGAACATGGTGGCGAGTTACCACGCTTTACCAGTGATGATAAAGCTGAGCGCAAAGTTATTGGCTCAGCTATTGAAGCGCTAGGCTTTACTTACCAATATGGTATTTAATATGCTGAAGGCAGGGGACTGCTCTCTATGAAGTCGCATAGCTTACCTTCACTTAGTAATGTATTAGCAGCTTCGATATCGGGAGCAAAGTAGCGGTCTTTATCATAATAACTCACATGCTCGCGTAATAACGCTTTAGCGCTTTGCACTTTATTTGATGGTTCAAGCGGCTTTCTAAATTCTAGCCCTTGAACCGATGCTAACCATTCTATTGCCAAAACACCTTGGGTATTATTGGCCATTTCATCTAAGCGCCTTGCTGCAAAGGTTGCCATAGATACATGATCTTCTTGATTTGCAGATGTAGGCAAGCTATCGACCGAAGCCGGATGTGCTAATGATTTGTTTTCTGACGCAAGCGCAGCAGCGGTTACTTGAGCAATCATAAAACCTGAATTTACCCCG
>NZ_AUTP01000049.1:0-2902 GCF_000498075.1 Pseudoalteromonas sp. TAB23 | reverse complement strand
AAACAAGCCGACATTAAGTCGGTTTTTTTGTGCCTAAAATAAAGTAAAATGTAGAGTTTAGGAGGATTGAGAACCAAGAAGTCGGAGGTTCACTCTTACAAGATACGTCCTGCGCCCACCACTTTCATAAACAAGCCGACATTAAGTCGGTTTTTTTGTGCCTAAAATAAAGTGAAATGTAAACTACCACTCCTGTAGCCGCAGAGCTTGCTCGCGTGAGAAGCGTCAGCTTCTAATCACTTACCACCGATATAACTGATACTTTATTTACGAGCTTCGCTCGTCGCGTCAGCAAGCTGTACGCCTACAAGTAGAAACAGCTCTAATCTTTAAATCCAAACTCCGAGCTTATTTATCCGTTGTAGACGCTGAGCTTGCTCGCGTGAGAAGCGCCAGCTTCTATTCCCCCCTCAAAAATATAATTTATAAGATTTTATTCGTTGGCAACGCCAGAAATAAGTAATTTATTCACAAAGAGTTAAGAGGCGCTGCGCTTTTAGAGGTAGTAATAAAGCTAAGCTAAACTAAACTAATAAACCCGGGCTTATGTCTTCTCATTTACTTCTCTTTTGCTTCTCTTTGTGTAATGGATCTTTAGGTGGTTCATTGACCAAGAAATTAAATAACTAGAAGCGTTTAGCTCTAAGAAGGTTAAATACGGTCTTTAAGCTTAAAATGAGAGGTGGTATTTTCAAGTGAAACTAGCTCTAATCTTTAAATCTAAACTCCGAGTTTTATTTATTCGTTGTAGACGCTGAGCTTGCTCGCGTGAGAAGCGCCAGCTTCTAATCACTATATCTAAGCCCACTTAACCTTTTCTAAAGCTGCTCTTTAATATTACCTATGTTATTTTAAACGCCTTGTTTAAAAGGATATTGCAGTATGTTTAAAACCCTATTTATTACGTTATTTTTTATTTTTAGCGCTATTTTTATTTCCAGCGCACAAGCCAACAAAGCCAATAACTCACTTGTGGTAGGTGCGCAGCAATATGCTAAATATTTACCGCAGTTAAAAAATAAACGTGTAGGGCTAGTAGTCAATCAAACATCAATTATAGGGCAAACTCACTTAGTAGATGCTCTGCTGGCTAAAAGCATAAACATAACTAAAATTTTTGCACCTGAGCATGGCTTTCGCGGCGATCACGATGCGGGGGCGCATGTAAAAAATGCCGTTGATAGCAAAACCGGTATTCCGCTTATTTCTATTTACGGTAAAAATAAAAAACCAAGCCAAGCTGCTTTAGCCGATGTTGATGTGATTATTTTTGACATTCAAGATGTCGGAGTGCGTTTTTATACCTACATAAGCTCTATGCACTACATGATGGAAGCCGCTGCAGAGCAGGGGATAGAATTTTTAGTACTCGACAGACCCAATCCAAATATTGCCTACGTTGATGGGCCAATATTAGAGCCAGAATTTAAATCGTTTGTAGGCATGCACCCAATACCTGTTTTACACGGTATGACCGTTGGCGAACTTGCCAAAATGATCAAGGGCGAGGGCTGGATCAATAAAGCGCCCGATTTAAAATTAACGGTGATCCCTGTTGATCATTACACTCGCAAAAGTACATACAGCTTGCCTGTAAAACCCAGCCCTAATTTACCTAACGATCAAGCCATTGCACTTTACCCATCACTTTGCTTTTTTGAAGCAACACCTATCAGTATTGGTAGAGGCACCGACTTTGCATTTCAAGTAATTGGCTATTCGCCAGTTGCATTAGGTGATTTTAATTTTACACCGCGTGCAATTAAAGGGGCTGCTTTAAACCCTAAATTTAAAAACCAAACCGTACAAGGGCTCGATTTAAGACAAGCAAACACCACAGGCCTAAATTTAACTTACTTAATAAATGCGTACACGGAGCTTAGTAAAAGCAACATCTCGTTTTTTGAGCGCGCTGACTTTATGGATAAACTAGCGGGTACTAATAAATTGCGCTTAGCTATTGAAGCAGGGCAATCAGAAGCGAAAATAAAACAAAGCTGGCAGGCGGGGCTTGCGCAATTTAAAGCGCAAAGAGCGCCTTACTTGCTATATAAATAAGGGCTAAGCATGTTTATTGCTTTAAAAAATCAAAGGTGTGGTTATATAAAAAAAGTATTTATAGCAGCGTTAAGCCTTATTGTTGTGGGTTGTAGTACACCACCTGAGCCTATTCGCTCGGTGCTACCACTTACAAAGAGCCAACTTGTAGAGCTGCCTAATGCACAAGTGGTTGTAACGTTTCCTGAGGTAAATCCAAGTAGCCGGTTTTATGTAAATAACCGAGGAACGTTTAAAGCTTACAAAGGGCGCGGGCAATTATTAATACAAAACCACAACGCACAAAGCGCCGATATTTATATTAATAATCAAAAGCTCGACGTTAGCCAACTGAGCGCCAACACTCTATACAATTACAGTTTGGCAAAAAATACTCACAATGGTGTTAATACTTTTAAAGTTGAAAATATTCTTCCTGTTGGTGCAAGTTTAACGCTACGTTTTGCATTTTCTACTTTAAGCGATGAGCCAATAAAGCACGTAGATTTTAGTGAAGTAGATACATTAATCGAACGCGATATAAAAGCGGGTTTTCCTGGGGCTGTGTTGGCCGTTGTTAAAAATGGTGAGCTAATAAAATTAACCGCCTATGGCGATGCAAAGCAATATCAGCAAAGTGATTTAATGCTACTTCGTCCAGAGCCCATGCAAACTAATACCTTGTTTGATCTTGCCTCAAACACCAAAATATTTGCCACCAACTTTGCACTTATGAAATTAGTAAGCGAAGGGCTATTAAATATTAATAAACCCGTGCAAAGCTACCTAAGCGAATATAAAGGCGAAGGGCGAGCAAAGCGCACAGTAAAAGACTTACTCACTCACAGCGCCGGATACCCGCCAG
>NZ_AUTP01000048.1:0-8701 GCF_000498075.1 Pseudoalteromonas sp. TAB23 | reverse complement strand
AGTAAATTGCCCCTAGGCAGAACCCTTCGGGCAGCGCATGTTTGGCATTTATTCCACGTTATCGCCTATTTATGGGGAATAACCACACTTCATAGGCTCTGCCTTGCCTAAATACCAAACATACTGCTGCAAATTTAACCTCGAAAGATAAACAGGCCCTAATAACGATCAATTATAAATTGATCTGTTATCTAATTTTAGGGTCTAGCTCGCCGCTTAAGTATTTAAGGTGCATTTCATCAAGTGAAATTGGCTTAATTTTACTAGCCTGACCAGAAGTACCAAACGAGTTATAGCGTGCAACACAAATCTCTGTCATTGCTTTAGTCGCTTCGGCTAGGTATTTACGCGGATCGAAGTTAGATGGATTTAACGCCATATGACGACGAATTGCACCAGTAGATGCTAAACGTAAATCGGTATCAATATTTACTTTACGAACACCAAACTTAATACCTTCAACAATTTGCTCAACAGGTACGCCGTAAGTTTCTGGAATTTCGCCACCGTACTGATTAATAATTTCTAACCACTCTTGTGGAACTGAAGATGAACCATGCATCACTAAATGCGTGTTAGGAATACGTGCATGAATCGCTTTAATGCGGTCAATCGCTAAAATGTCATCTGTTGGTGGGCGAGTAAATTTATAAGCTCCGTGCGAAGTACCACAGGCAATTGCAAGTGCATCAACATGTGTTTTATTTACAAAGTCAGCCGCTTCTTCAGGGTCTGTTAGCATTTGCTCAGTGGTTAGTATACCTTCTGCGCCAACACCATCTTCTTCGCCAGCTTCACCTGTTTCAAGTGAACCAAGTACACCTAGCTCGCCTTCAACCGATACGCCACAAGCATGCGCCATAGCAACAGTTTCGCGCGTTACTTCTACATTGTATTCGTAGCTTGAAGGAGTTTTGCCGTCGCTCATTAACGAGCCATCCATCATTACTGATGAAAAACCAAGCTGAATTGAACGCTGACATACACCTGGCGATGTGCCGTGATCTTGGTGCATAACAACGGGAATATGTGGCCATTCTTCAACGGCTGCTAAAATCATATGACGAATAAATGGAGCACCAGCATAAGCACGTGCGCCAGCTGATCCCTGAACGATTACTGGGCTGTTTGTTTTGTCAGCCGCTTCCATTATTGCGCGCATTTGCTCTTGATTGTTAACGTTAAAAGCAGGTACGCCGTAACCATGCTCTGCTGCATGATCTAAAAGTTGTCGCATACTGATTAAAGCCATTGGGTATTCTCCAATTTATCGACAGTAGTTCCCTACCATCTAGTTTGAACGGATGTGTTAGTTTGGCGTTATAACAACGCCACGAAAAACCACTGCTTTGCAGTAATATTCCGTCTAAATTAACTATTAAATTAGGGTGAGAGGTATTTAATAATTAATTGTCGGTGGGGGCTATTACCCCCTCACCTTACGCTACTAAAATTACTTAGCGCGCGACTCTAGCATTTCAACTGCTGGAAGTTTTTTGCCTTCTAAAAACTCTAAGAACGCACCACCACCAGTAGAAATATAAGAAACTTTATCGGCAATGCCGTATTTATCAATTGCGGCTAAGGTATCACCACCACCAGCAATTGAAAACGCATTTGAGTTAGCAATTGCTTGTGCAATAGCACGTGTGCCATTACCAAACTGGTCAAACTCGAACACGCCAACAGGGCCATTCCATACAACAGTGCCCGCATTTGCAATAATTTTTGCAAGCTTGCTCGCTGTATCAGGACCAATATCAAAAATCATATCGTCGCTTGTTACTTCGCTTACATCTTTAAGCGTAGCTACAGCAGATTCAGAAAACTCATTACCAACAACTACGTCAGTCGGTACCGGAATTTCACCATTATTAGCAATCGCTGCAGCACATAAACGGTTCGCTTCATCCATTAAATCAGGTTCGTAAAGCGATTTACCAACTGGGCTACCTGATGCAGCAATAAAGGTATTTGCAATACCGCCACCGGTAACTAATTGGTCAACAATTTTAGAAAGTGAATCTAAAACGGTTAGCTTAGTTGAAACTTTAGAACCACCAACAATCGCTACTAATGGACGAGCTGGGTTATCAAGTGCTTTGCCTAACGCTTCTAGTTCAGCTGATAACAATGGACCTGCACATGCCACATCAGCAAATAAGCCAACGCCATGCGTAGATGCTTGTGCACGGTGAGCCGTACCAAATGCATCCATTACATATACATCACACAGTGCTGCAAGTTGCTTAGATAACGCTTCGTCGTTTTTCTTCTCGCCTTTGTTAAAGCGCACATTTTCAAAAACAACAACTTCGTTATCAGCAATATCAACACCGTTTAGGTAATCTTTTTCTAAACGTACAGTTTGCTCAAGGGCATCGTTTAAGTAATCAGCTACAGGTGCTAGCGAAAACGCTTCATCATATTCCCCTTCCGTAGGACGGCCAAGGTGTGACATAACCATTACTTTAGCACCCATCTCAAGCGCTAATTTAATAGTAGGTAGTGCTGCACGAATACGCGCATCTGACGTCACTTTACCTGCTTTAACTGGTACATTTAAATCTTCACGAATTAATACGCGTTTGCCGTTTAAATCTAAATCTGCCATTTTTATGACCGACATGAACATCTCCTTAGTTAACGATACTGAACCTGAAAAATACGTTTAAAATTATTATATTAATAAATTACTTATTCACTGCCATCATAGCACGCGCTGTGTCGAGCATACGATTAGCAAAACCCCATTCGTTATCACACCATACTAATAACTTTATCAGTCGTTTGTGACTAACACGTGTTTGTGTGCCATCAATAATACAAGAATGTGGGTCGTGATTAAAATCAACCGACACAAGCGGCTCTTCGGTATAACTTAAAATACCTTCTAAGCGGTCTTTTGCTTGTGCTTTAAGTGCGTTATTTACTGCGTTTAAATCTACATCAGTATTAACCGTTACACTTAAATCCATTGCCGTGACATTTATAGTCGGTACACGTACAGCTATGGCTTCAAAACGGCCTTTAAATTTAGGTAAAATACGGTCTATACCACGGGCGAGCTTTGTATCAACTGGAATAATTGATTGGCTTGCAGCGCGAGTACGGCGTAAATCATGATGATAACCATCAATCACTTGTTGATCGTTCATCGACGCATGAATCGTTGTAATAGCGCCCGACTCAATACCAAATGCATCATCTAATACTTTAATAACCGGCACAACACAGTTAGTTGTACACGAGCCGTTAGACACAATTGTGTGCTCGTTTTTAAGCTCATCGTCGTTAATGCCATACACAATCGTAGCATCAACATCGTTATCGGCCGGATGCGAAAACAACACCTTTTTAGCGCCTGCAGTAATATGTAACTGCGCATGTTCACGCGAGTGATAAACACCTGTACATTCAAGTACAACGTCTACATCGAGCGTTTGCCAAGGTAATTCAATTGGGTTTTCTTCACAAAAAAGTGCAATGGTATCGCCTGCAACACTAATGGTGTCTTCACCAAGTTTTACAGGAAAAGAAAAACGACCGTGGGATGTGTCGTATTTTAATAAATGAGCAATAGCTTCAGGATCAGCAAGTTCGTTAATCGCAACAATTTTTATATCGTCGCTCAAACCAGACTCGTATAACGCGCGGACAATATTTCGACCAATACGACCAAAACCATTAATTGCAAGTTTGATTGCCATGAAATATAAAATCCACTCTTTTAGCGTGCAGATAAAGGCAATACGCCTTTTAGATGGCTGTATTGTAATCGACCTTGAGCATTATTATAAGAGGGTAGCATTAGAAACTTTAAATTAAGGTTAAAGAGCTTACGCATTGCAAGCTCTTCGAGGGTTCTGACTTTTTAAATTAAGTTTTTTATACTAAATTTTTCAATGCGTTAATTATATCTTCTGGCTCAGAACGAGTACGATAATCAACATCAACATAACGCCAAGTCACTTTACCTTGTTTATCTAAAACAAAGGTGGCAGGGATCGGTAAAACACTACTATTGCCATTGTTAACCGACTCTAAATCTAGACCTCTGTCTACTCGCATATGCTCTAGTAAAAATGTGGGTACTTGCCATGCTACGCCGTAGCTTGCTGCTACATCGGCATTTTGATCACTCAGCACTAAAAAATCCATTTTACTTATTTCATCATCACTAAGTGAGCCATCGGGTACTTGTGGGCTAATAGCCACCAATTGTGCGCCTAATGCGTGAATTTCAGGTAAACGTGCTTGAAGCGCTTTGAGCTGTAAATTGCAGTACGGACACCAACTTCCACGATAAAAAGTAACAACCACAGGCCCTTTAGCAAGTAACTCGGTTAACTGCACCGATTGACCATGTTGATTTGGTAACTCAAAACTTGGTGCGCTTTGGTTTAAATCAATTGCATTAGCACCTTGTTGAAACGCTTTTGCTTGTGCAATCGTTTCATCAACACCTTTCATAAAATCAGGATTACCTTTACGCCCTGCTGCTATTTTTGCCTCAGTTTGTGCTTTTAACGTGTTATTTTCATCGCTCATTATATGGCTACCTTCAAATTAATCAAAAACTTAAAGCCAGCTTACATTATGAAAATGTATTTGAAATAAAAATTTTGGAGCGTGTTGACCTTTCAGGGTTAAATTTGTTCTATCTAGGGGCTATTTAATCGCGGCGCGAGATTTGAAACCTAGTGGGCTAAGTAAAAACTGAGCAACAAAGAGTGAGTTGTCCCTAGGACGAACCCAAAGGGCAGCGCATGTTTGGTATTTATGCTGTGTTATCGCCTACTTATGTGGAATAACTACACACCATAGGCTCTGCCTTGCTTTAATACCAAACATACCGCTGCAAATTCAACATCGAAAGAAAAACACGCCCTAACTTAATCATTTACTTCTAAATCAAACACCACGTTTATTGATGATTTAAAGCTTACCGTTTGTTGTAAATAATTTTTGCGAGCTTTAGGAAATGAATCGCTCATTGGATTTACTCTATCTATTTTTTTAACCGCTGCACCAAAGCCACTGTAAACGCTTTTTTGAGTTGAGCTAATAGTGCGTACTTCACCCACTTTTGTACCAAAGGAGTTAGCAAGCACATTTGCTTTTTCTTTTGCGTTATTAAGTGCTTGTTGTGTAGCTTGTGCTTGTAACAGCTCAGCTTTTGAAGATAAAAACTCAGTATTTTGAATCGCATTTACTTTTAAACTCAATAAAAAATCACTTAAATCATTCACTCTTTCAATATTTTTTAGTGTTACTTCAAAGGTCCTTATAGCTGCGTATTCAGCGGGAGCCTGATGCCCTGTTTCAATGTAATCCATACCCGTTTTTTCAACTTTAACACTTGAGGCGACTACATCATCGGCAGTTATTTCAAATTGATTTAGTCCGTCAATTAGTAAATTAACTTTATTATCAAGATCGTTCTTAGCTGCTAAAGGTTCGTTTTTAATACTTATAATTTGAAATAGTATTTTAGCGATATCAGGATTGGCAAGCACCTCTGCAGTACCTTGAACTGCAATATGGCGATTAGAAGGTAAGCTCGAATTAGCAAAAGTGATGAGTGGGAATAAGGTTAAGAAGATAGTAGTGATGAATTTCATGATCGTCCTTGAAGTGATTAGTTAGATAATGATTACGCAACCGTACCTATAATCATACAGGTAATAATAAAAGTAAACCGTCTATCATTAACTTCGGTGTTAACCGATAAGGCATTTTATCGTTGAGTTTCCCTGTCCTCTATCCAACCTACGTCAACTCGCCTACTTTTAGCTCTTTGCCACGGCTTATTTGATGGCACTGGGCTAGCAGTAACTCGGCGGTGGCTTGTGCATCGGTCAGTGCATGATGGCAATGATAGCTTGGTAACCCATAACGTGTGCGGCAAGCATTAAGGGTTAAATCATCTTGTTTTATTTCAGTTGAATGATGGAGTAAGCGCTTTTGTTCAATATGGAGTGTGTCGATTATGAGTTTAGGGCGTATAGTTATATTGGCATTTTTAAGCGCTATTTTTAAAAACCCCCAATCGAGCATGGCATTATGAAACACTAAAATACAGTCGCTAAAATGGCAGCTCAATTGCGTTAATATACTGCACAAGCTCTGTCCTTTTGTTATAGCATCGTCGCTAATTCCATGAAAAACAGGACTTTGCTCAAGGCTTTTTACGTCTTTATTTATAAGGTGCTGCGACTCGCTCATTTTTATACATTGGTTATCTATTATCACCCACGCTAGTGATACAATTTCGTGCTGTTTTGCATCAAGGCCAGTGAGCTCTAAATCAATCACTAAGTAACGTTGTTGTAAGGCATTTTTGCCTAGTAATTTACGGCGCTTTAAATACCGAGTGAGCAGCTTTTTTACCATGTTAGTAATCCATCATTATAAACTGCCGCGAGCAAACTTAAACGCGGCGGCTTGCTGCGCTTGTTTAACAAGGTAAAATGCTTCTTTTAATTGATGGCGCTCTAGTGAGTTTAATTTATTAGGATTAATACAATTACTCGGTAAGCCCTCTTCGTTTATTTGTGTACTCAAGCGAAGCTGCGTTAAAAATCGCCAGCAGTCTTTTAGGTTGTATATATCTTCTTTGCTGATCAGTTTGTGTTTTAGTAGTGCGTCCAATCGCTCTTGTGTGTTGGCGCGCTTAATACCCGCTTTTAAAGCGTATAACCGTACTATGTCGTTTATGATCACCACACCGCGTTTTTTTAAATCTATGTATTTGTCGTTTTTATCTGTTTTTTCGGTTTTAAATTTATTAAATAAACCAATAGGTACGTTGTTGTTACTTATGTCAGTTGCCATAGCAGCGTAAAACAAATCGTTACGCGATATACGAATTAACTGCTCGCAAAAAGCCGTGTATAAAGCGTTTGAACCTTCAATAAATCGCAAGTCAAAAAATATCTTACAGTTAAGCATTGCATTGGGTGTGGGGCTTTTTATCCATTTAAAAAAGCGCTCGCTCCAGTCGTTTACGCTCATTCGGCACTCATCGCTGCTTGCCATAATATTACCTGGGCAACGCCTAATGCCGCATTCAACTAAGTTTTCACATACAAACTCTCCCATGCTTTTAAAGTAAGCGTGTTGATCGGGGGTTAAGTCGTTAGGGAGTAATAAGCCGTTGTCTTGATCTGAATGCAGGGTTTGTTCTTCGCGTGCTTGCGAGCCAAAGCAAATAAAACTAAAGCTGGTTGGCGCTGCGCCATGCTCTTCTTGAAATAAGTGAATAAGGCGCGATGTAAGCGCATCGGTTAAACCACTGAGTAATTTACCAATTAGCGATATGTCGTCAATGTTGTACGAAAAACCACGCAAAAGTTCGGGGATTTCTTTTGCGTAGCGTTTTAAATCAGTAACAGTATGCGCTTTATATATGCGCCCAATAAGCTGTACGGGGTCGCTTTTTTGTTGGCGCAGTAAATCGGTGCTGGTTATCATCCCTATTGGGTTATGGTTTTCGTCAAGCACGGGTAAATGATGAATATTGTATTTAAGCATTAAGTGTAGCGCCGAAAACACCCGGTTGTTTTCAAATATAAACTTAGGCTTGGCGGTCATAATACTGCTTACTGCGTCTTGTGGATCGACCTCGTCGGCAAGTACTCGGTTACGTAAGTCGCGGTCAGTTACCACCCCTACTAAGTGCGCGTGCTGCGTTATCATTATTGACGACACACCATGCTCTTTCATTTTTTTAGCACTTTGCCTAATACTTGCATCGGGCGAAAGTGTAATTGCTGTGCGGGTCATCAGCTCTGATATTTTACGTTCAGACCAGCTATCGTTTTTACTTTTATAATGTGATGACAACAACCGGTTAGCATGAGCGCGTACAAAGTATTGCTCAAATGATTTATATTCTCTGCGTAAAAAATCAAAATGCGTTTGAGAGAGCATATACACTATGCCCTCTTTTTGTACTTCCAACCTATTTTGAATTGCCTCACCGGTTAACAGCGACGGAAAACCAAAATAGTCACCTTGCGCTAAGCGTGTAACAACATCGCCCTTGCCATCAACTAGGTCGTACAAACCAGAGCGAATTAAAAATAGTTTAGGGTTTTCACTTTGTAACCACTGAGTTTGGTTTTCGCGGGTAAGGTAAATAATATCAAGATGATTTACAAAGTATTCGCATGCGCTGCTATCAAGCAGTGTAAAAGGCGCTTGCAAACAAACGTATTGGGCTATTTCTTGTTGTTCTACACTCATTGTATTCGCTCTTTAAATGGTGATGTACCAATCTAATGTACTTATTTATTAAACAAATAAAAAGCCCGACTAAAGTCGGGCTTTTGGTGCTTTATGTTTTCTAAACTATATCTATAAATTATAGCCTAGTGGTCATGCGCTTCTGCAGACCCTTTAGGATTACGAATGCTTTCAACCATTTCTTGAATTTCAACCGGTGTAGGTTTAGTAAACTTAAGAACAATTGCAGCTACTGCAAAGTTAATAATCATACCAATTAAGCCTATACCTTCAGGCGAAATACCTAAGAACCAGTTTTCAGGGCTGTTTAGCTCTGGGCTAACAAACTTGAAGAAGATGATATACGCAGCGGTAAAGCCAATACCCGTTACCATGCCTGCAATGGCGCCTTCGCGGTTCATTGTTTTAGAGAATATACCCATAATAATTGCTGGGAAGAAACTCGCTGCCG
>NZ_AUTP01000047.1:0-1255 GCF_000498075.1 Pseudoalteromonas sp. TAB23 | reverse complement strand
CCCGCCATTTTGGCCGCGGATGCATCAAGCCCAAGTACTTGTATTTGAAAGCCTATAAAGGTTTTACTAATAAAAACCCATGTGGCGCATAGCGCTAATAACGCAAACGCCAGGCCTAAGTGCAATCGAGTACCGTCGAATAAAACAGGTAATAACGTACTATCGCCAAACAATGCACTTTCAGGAAAGTTATAACCGTGAGGATCTTTGAGTGGCCCATGAACAGCCCACAGCAATACATTTACTGCTATGTAGTTGAGCATTATGGTGACTAAAATTTCATTGGTGTTTAAACGCAGCTTCATAAAAGCAGCAAGCCCCGCCCACAACATCCCACCTGCAATACCAGCGAGTAATGTAAGTGGCATTGCAAAAGCACTTGTTGAATCAACAAAGTTAACGGCTACAGCACTTGCACATACACCACCAATAAGCAGTTGCCCTTCTGCGCCTATATTCCAAACCGATGCTCTATAACAAAGCGCTAAGCCATAGGCGCATAGCAAAATAGGAATGGTCATTACAAGTAGCTCAGTTACACCATACCAATCGGCAACAGGTGCTATAAGCAATGTATACAGGGCATTTAGAGGATCATGCCCTAATAAGGCAAACACCACGTAACCGGTTATTAATGTGAGTAAAATAGCTAAAACAGGAGAGAGATAACTCCAAGCCGGTGAGCGTTCAACACGTGGTTCTAATTTAATCATGCGAGTGCCCCTTGTGGTGTGTGTACTTTAGGCTGGTTATTAAAAACATCGCTAAAGTCGCCAGCCATCCACTGCCCTAACTGCACAAGCGGTACGGTATCGGTATTTAAAATAGGAGACAGTTTGCCATCACAAATTGCGCCAATGCGGTCGCAAATTTTATAAAGTTCATCTAAATCTTCTGAAATAACGAGTACCGCACACCCTTCGTCGCGAAGCTTTAAAATAGCTTCATGTATCGCCACTTGTGCGCCTATATCTACTCCCCAAGTAGGGTGCGACATAACGAGTAGTTTTGGGTTTTGCTCTACCTCGCGACCAATAATAAATTTTTGTAAATTACCACCTGAAAGGCTTGCTGCATGAGTGCGAAAACTTGGCGTTTTAACCTTGTATTTTGTAATGACTTTATTAGCAAGCTCAGTAATTTTTTGTTTTACTAAAAAGCCATTTTTAACCAGCCCACTATCAAAACTAGTAAGCAGTGCATTTTGTGCTAAATCCATAGTGGGCACGGCTCCTCGCCCAAGCCTATCCTCTGG
>NZ_AUTP01000046.1:0-1025 GCF_000498075.1 Pseudoalteromonas sp. TAB23 | reverse complement strand
GGCTTGTAAAGGGTTGGGTTTATGTTTAACTCACCGTACACTTCATCAGGATTACTTAGTCTATCCATAAAAAAGAACGTACTACCCCAAGTATGTCCCGACGCATGTTCTATAGTAACAACACTTCTATCGTCTTCCTCCCCTGAAAATGGCTCTAGGTAGTCGGCCCCTTTCATTGCGGTAATACTAAAATCAGACCAAAGCTCTTTAGCCGAAACACCTGTTGAGCACATTGTAATTGCAGTTATAAGTGCTAGTTTTTTTATTGTTTTAGTGTTCATTTTAATTCCTTTATTTTTATGAATCTTAGTTTAGTTAAGATGATCCGTACTTGCTGAGTAATTTTCTGGTAGTACCAACGTCATTATTATTGCGGTGATACCCGACACCGTCACTGCGCTACCGAATATGGCAGTAACCAACTTAGGTGCGTTTGTAAACAACTCTGGTACAAAACTAACACCTAGCCCTAGTCCCAAACTCACCGCAATAATAAGTAAACTTCTGCGATTTATTTTTTCGCTGGCTAGTATTTTGACCCCTGCGGCTGCTACGGTGCCAAACATTACAAGCGTTGCACCGCCCAAAACGGGTTTAGGTATATTTTGTAATACAGCGCCAATCACAGGAAACAAACCAAGGATGATTAAAATACCGCCGATCCACAGGCCTATGTACCTGCTGGCAACACCTGTTAGCTGAATAACCCCGTTGTTTTGACTAAAAGTAGTATTTGGAAAAGTGTTAAATAAGGCCGCAATCATCGAGTTAACGCCATCACCTAGAATACCACCGCGTATGCGTGCTAAGTAAGTAGGCCCTCTAACAGGTAACTTAGAAACAGCACAATTGGCAGTAATATCGCCTGTCGATTCAATTGCAGTAATAAGGTATAAAAAGCCAAAGGCTATAAGCGCACCAAAATCTACACTAAAACCGTACTTAAACGGTCTTGGCATGGCGATTAAATCAAACTCGCCGACTTCAAATTTGGCTATTCCTAATATAACGGCCAGTATCCAACC
>NZ_AUTP01000045.1:0-11746 GCF_000498075.1 Pseudoalteromonas sp. TAB23 | reverse complement strand
CAGACGTGCTAGACATGGCAGCTTCTGCAGCTGTAGCGCCTAATTTTTTAGCATGTTCGAGTACTTCTGCTACCGCATCTTTAACTTGCGATATTTGAGAATAAATTGGATCGTTTTGTTGGCTTTTCATAAATTAAGTCCTGAGCCTTAGAGGCATAATGCACGCATTTCTTATATTTAAATGCTAACACACTCAATGCATCACATCAGCTAATATTCCTAAGTATCATATTCATGTATAATGGCAAAAGTTATTTTTATTTAAGAGCACCCCATGGCAAAGAAAAAAGGCAAGCCTGCTGAAATTGAAGAAGAAATTGAATATGTATCAAGAACGGAGCTTAAACGCGAAGCGCAAGAGTTTCATCAGTTAGGTACTGAAATTGCCAAAATGGGTAAAAAACAGCGCGAACGCCTGCCATTAAATGACGATTTAAAAGCGGCAATGGTTGTTGCTGATAAAATAAGTAATAAAAGTGACGCGTACCGCCGTCACTTAAACTACATCGCTAAAACGTTGCGTACTGTAGAAAACATTGACGCTATTAGAGCGATTATCGATGTAATGCTTAATAAAAATAACCAAGCTGAAGTATTGGTCAAAAAAATTGAGCAATTACGTTCAGACCTAATTGAACAAGGTGATGACCTTATCAATGAGACTATTGAACAGTTTCCGTCTCTTGATCGTCAGCAAATGCGTCAATTGGTTCGTAATGCGGCAAAAGAAGCGAAAGCTGAAAAGCCGGGTAAAGGTTATAAAGAGTTATTTCAATATCTCAAAGATGCCCATACCGTTACGTATTAATTAGACCGCATTAATTGATATTTTATTAAAAAAGGTGCTTCGGCACCTTTTTTGTTACAGATCAAACCGCCTCACTGCGTACTTTTTTATAATCACTCCCTAAATAAATACTTAGGTGCGCGTGATGATTAAACTTCCACAATGGGATCAAACCCTAATAAACAAATATAATGTGTCTGGCCCGCGTTATACCTCGTATCCCACAGCTCTATCACTGCGTGATGGGTACCAGCAACAAGACCTACTAAGCGCTATAGAATCGTCAACGAGTCGTTCACTTTCTCTATATATTCATATCCCGTTTTGTAGCCAGCTTTGCTACTACTGTGGTTGTAATAAAATAATTACCCGCCATCAATCTAAGGCAGATACGTACCTCGACTTTTTAGCAAAAGAAATTACTGCCCAAGCTCATTTATTTAAAAACTACACGGTTGAGCAATTACATTTAGGTGGCGGTACTCCCACCTTTTTAACCGCAAAACAAATGACTCGTCTAATTAAGCTTTTAGAGCAGCACTTTAATTTTACAAGCACAACAGAGCGCGGCATTGAAATAGACCCACGCTCACTTGCCGATAATATGCTTGTTGATTTAAGAATGCTTGGCTTTAACCGTGTCTCATTTGGGATTCAAGACTTTAACGACGACGTGCAACTTGCTGTTAATCGCCCGCAAAATGCAGATACGGTTAAGCAATTAATTACACAAGCTCGCGAGCTGGGATTTCAATCTATTAATACAGATATGATTTACGGGCTTCCTCTGCAAACGCCAGAGAGCTTTAAGCAAACTATAGAGCAACTTATTGAGTTAAGCCCTGACCGAGTATCGGTGTTTAACTACGCGCATTTACCAGAGCGCTTTGCCGCACAGCGTAAGATTAAAGATGCAGATTTACCCAGTGCACATAATAAACTCACTATGTTTAAAAACACGCTGGATCAGATGACGCAAGCAGGCTATCAATTTATTGGTATGGACCACTTTGCAAAAACCGATAACGAACTAGCTGTTGCGCAAAATGAAGGCAAGTTACATCGTAATTTTCAAGGTTATACAACACATGGAAATTGTGATTTATTAGGCTTAGGCGTGTCATCAATTTCACAAATTGGCACTGCCATTTTACAAAATCAAAAAGAATTAAAACATTATTACCACAGCATCGAAACACAAATCGGCTGTGCTCTTAATAAAGGTATGCACTTAACACATGATGATGTAATTCGTGCTGATGCAATTAAGCAGCTCATTTGCCAGTTTGAATTAGATATACAAGACTTTAGCGAAAAGCATGCGCTTATATTTAATGACTACTTTGAGGATGCGTTAATTGCGCTTACGCCACTTATAAAAGATGAACTAGTCACTATAAATGATAATAAAATTAGCGTAACACCACGCGGCAACTTATTCATTCGTATTATTTGCATGTGCTTTGACGCTCATTTACAAAAACAAATAAATGCGACGCGTTTTTCACGAGTGATTTAACTGATACTAATTTAATGCAATTAGTATGAAAATTTTTACGCATAAAAAAAGCAGACCAAGGTCTGCTTTTTCTGAGTACTCGATAAATTAAAGTTAGTTAAAAACCACTTTATCGCTGCCAGGAGCGGCTTTAAACTCGATGATAATTTTAGCGCAATCGACTTTAACTTCATCTTTAAGTGTTTCTTCAGCTTGCCAACGAGCCTTATCTAGCTTGAAAATCTCTTTTTTAGCATATTTTTTACGTGCATCGTGTGTCGGCATTTCTTTAACTACCTGGTACATTTTATAAATGCCAGGATATTGTGTCGTTAAATCACGCTCGCTCTCAAAGCCATATTGAGACATAAGTACCCAAATACGTAAACAGCCTTCAGAAAACTCACACTGCTCTTCATTCATTGCACGCGCAATTAAATGAATACTATCGGCTAGTTTGGCATTTCGCTTTAAACGCGACTTCTCAAGCTTTTGCTTTTGTTCAGCCTGCGTTTTAGCAATTAACTTTTTTTGCGCATTTAACTTATACAGCAACTGACCCGCATAAAATGCCAGACCAACTATTATAGCAGCGCCTAAAAGTAAGGCTAAAATTACCGCGGTACTCATTATTTATCCTTACTATTTGTCGTCTTCATCTAACCATTCGTTGGCTAAATCGTCAGATAAGTATTGATCGAAATCAGAATTGCCTTTGCTTTCAATATCATCGTCAAGGTCATCTTCAAATTCGTCTTCATCCTCGTCTTCAATACCAAGAATTTCACATAACGCCTGATGGCGAGCAATACGGCTATTAAAGTACTTAGCATCTTTACCAGTTAGCATTTCACCTTCTTCATGACGCTCTACTAATTTAAGTAAACGCTCGTCATTCTCAAGTGCTTCTAGCTCTTGTTCAGGTGTAAATTCAGGCTCGATTACCTTTTTCAGCTCAATAGTTGGCTTTAAGTTGCGTTTCATTTCAACTTTAGGTTCAGGCGCAGTTGCAATTAATGGTACCGGCTTTTTACTGCCTACACGCTTATCTTTAGGCGCGTGACCACCATTATGGCTTTCGCTATCTAGTAAATCTGGCGCGTTACGAGAACCTGGCTTAGCGCCTTTGGTTTTTTTAACTCGCTGCTCTTTTAATGCGCGCATTTCTTTAAGCTTATCTTGGCTTAAACGAACAGGTCCGTTTGCTGGGCTTTTGCGTGACTTTTTAGTTCTACTCATATCTTGATCATCTCACTTAAGAGGTTTTGAGCGAAGCGCAAATTAATGGGCATCGCAGTGCTGGCCTAGCCAGAAGAATTCAGTTTGCGCTTAGAGGTTGGGTCTCTCATTTAAAAGCGCCTTAGCTAATTAATCGCTAATTTTAAACGGTGGGTATTGTAACAGGACAAATAAAAAGGCGGTAGAGAAAACATCTCTACCGCCTGCTAATCTGAGCGCCATTATCTGGACACTTCTCCCTTCGACTTTTTTTAGTCTTTATTATTTTTATTATTATCAGTCCGTATTGTTATTATTTTTACGTTCCTTGTTACATTCCATTTTGTTTTTATTATTAAACTTCCATGAGTTTTTTATTATTTTCGGTCATCCTGACACTTTTTTATTATTTCCTTTAGTAGCACTAATCTTGTGCTATGTAGTCATGTCGCGTTACTTTCCTTGATAGTTATTTCCGTTTTGTTATTGTTGTTTTGCGACAGTGGTTAATTTACTCGTTAATGATTTTGTTACAACTGGTTTATATAACTTTTATTATATTTATTACATCTAGGTATTAAAATAAACATAAATTACAATAAGTTAATCTATAATCAAAAATAAAAAGAAGACTTTTCCTACAACCAGATATGGTCAATGTCTTACATTGAAACGGACGATGTCGTTAATTTTTGACACAAAAAAAGCAGCCTGGGCTGCTTTTTTTAACACATTGTAGTTTATTTATTATTAACTGCTAAATAAATACGACTTTAGTGTAAGCCACCTAAATACTGAGAAAGTACTTCGATGTCTTTATCTGTTAATTTTTTTGCAATATCGCCCATCATGCCATTTAAGTCATTATGACGAGTACCATCACGGAATTTTTCAAGTTGAGCCTTGATATATCCTGGATGCTGAAAAGAAATTTTTGGAAACTTAGCAAGTGACGAGCCATTACCACGTGGGCCATGACATGCTGCACATGATGGAATTCCACGTTCTGCATCGCCTGCTTTAAAAAGCATCTCGCCAACTTCAACAACATCTTTAGGTGTAGCACCTTCAGACATGTTCATTGAAGAAAAATAAGCAGCTAGATCTTTCATGTCTTGCTCGCTAAGTGGCATAGCCATAGCGCTCATTACTGGATCCATACGCCCTTCTTTGCCGCCTGACGTCATACCTAATTTTAAATCCTGAAGTTGCTTAAGGATATAATCTGGATGTTGACCTGCAATTTTAGGGTAAATATTAACCGGCGCATTACCGTCTGGGCCGTGACAAGCCGCACACGTTGCTGATTTTTCTTTACCTGCGTTTACATCGCCATCAAATGCTGTTGCGTTGCTTGCTGACAACGCACCAAGCAATATTGTTAAAGATAGTGCTATTTTTTTCATGGTGAATTCTCTGTTTCCGACCCTGTATCATCTACAATCGTGATGTTGTAATACATATATTCTACACGATAATAAATTCTCTGGCACGTTTTCTACACATATTAAGCTTATAATTTACAGGGTTTTGACTTAGATTAAGCTTTAACATGTTTTAAATGTACCATAGGTGCTGTTTTTAGGTGGTTAAATACGCTTTTTAATACATCCTTTATAGTATAAAATACGCGCCCTGAGTGAATTTGGTTTACTCAACGTTATTTATTTAAGTTTTAGGAGAGCCTGTGCTCAAATCTCGTATCAAATATAATACTGCGTCTTTCGTAACAAGCGCTCCCGACATTACTAAATTACCTGCTGATACGGGAATTGAAGTTGCGTTTGCCGGTCGTTCCAACGCAGGTAAGTCGAGTGCATTAAATGCATTAACCGATCAGAAGCTAGCACGTACAAGTAAAACACCTGGGCGTACTCAGCTAATCAATACATTCGATTTAGCTGATGTTGACGATATGCGCCTTATCGATTTACCAGGCTATGGTTTTGCTAAAGTACCAATCGAAATGAAAAAGAAATGGCAAAAATCGCTAGGCGAATACCTACAAAAGCGTCAAAGCTTAAAAGGTATTGTTATTTTAATGGATATTCGTCATCCATTAAAAGATTTAGACCGCGATTTAATTAATTGGGCTATTGGTAGTGAAATTCCAGTATTGGCACTATTAACTAAAGCCGATAAATTAAAGCAAGGCCCTCGTAAATCACAAGTACTGCAAGTTCGTCGTGAATTAAGCACGCTTGATGGGGATATTACAGTTCATGCATTTTCATCATTAAAAGGCACGGGTTTACCAGAAGTAGCTAAAAAACTAGATGAATGGTTTTTAGGTCCTGTTATTGCTGTACCACCTACCGATGAAACAATCACAGACGAAACAAACCCAGAGGCTTAAACGCTGGCGTTACGATAAATAAAACTGCTTTCCTGCAGATTTAATAAAATAGCCGAGCTTATCAGACTCGGCTTTTTCAGCCCACTGATAAAATACGCTTCGCGCAACACGCGCACTACAGCCATAAGGTAGCTTTAGATAAGGCACTTTTGACCCTTTATAATCTTTTATAACTAAAGGCTGCTGAGCGCTCACCAACCACTGCCTAGCTAAATTATCAATACAACACAACACCTGCCCTTGCACTGTATTTTCAAAACGCCAATCAACAATAATAAACGGCGCGTCCTCAACCGTTATTGTTATTTTTTCGACAGGTGTTTTTAAATAAAATTGCTCACCTTTTTTACATAGAACAGAAGCAAACAGCTTCACCATGGCTGGGCGTGTTATTTCGCTGCCATCGTAAAACCATTTCCCCTCATGATTAATGACAATTGGCAGTTCACCACAATGATTAGGCTGCCAACTATCAAAAGGTTTGCTTGGCTCGCTTAATTGCTTGCTAAGCTCACTTAAAGAAATCACTGTTTTTTAAGTGTAATTGCAAATGTAACAGGCACTGCTGTTGCAATTGAAGGTAAGCCCGCTAGCTCTTGCAGCTTTTTAACGCCTTCAGTTACACCAAAATCATCACTATTAATAATAATAGGTGTTAATGATGATACCGTTAAATCACCACTTTGCGTGCTGTTAACGAGTACATCAATTGCCAATGGCTTTTTATTACCGTGAAAATCAAGCTCAGCTTTAATACCCTTCAATACATATTGACCAGGCTTTTTAATATTGCTCAGTTCTTTAGTTAAATTTGCAGTTAAAACAGCATTTGGAAATTTAGCCGCTTCGAATAAAAATGTCGTTAAACGCTCATTACGAATAGGAATTAAAGTTTCGGCTGATGTTAAATCAACATTAACGCTAAACTCACCTTTATCAGAAAGCATACCTTCAAGGTTAGTAAAATGGTGAGCTTCAGCAATCGAATCTTTTTTAATTGAAACAAAGCTTAGTTGGCTTTTATCATTCACTAGCTGCCAATTGGCCTGAGCAACATTAGAAATAACTAAACTTGATAAAGAAAAACCTGCAATAGCTAATGCTTTAAACATAACGCACTCCTTAGTAATAAAATGAAAAGAATAAAAATAATATCACTTCGATGGTATCACCTGCGATGTACCCAAACCACCTCGAAATGACGAATGAATAATACAATTGGTATAGCGCAATAAAGAATTAATTAGATAGGATTTTCAGGCGTAAAACAAAAAACGGCCCACCAAACAAGTTGGTAGGCCGGTATAGCAAACTGGGGAGAAGCTATCAATTTGTTGCACCCTTTCAGATGCATCATCAACAGGATGTCCTACAGGATAGGACAGGCGGGACTTTAACAAAAGCACGCATTAAAATACAATCATATTCCTGTAAAACAGCTCGAATTGACGAACATATAACTATTTAATACAAATAGTTGCTTAAATTAACCTTATTTTAACTAAAGCTTGCATATACCTGATTGAATCGCTGTTATTCGCCATCTTTATTAAACATAAAAAAAGCGCCAAAAGGCGCTTTAATTAAAATGCTCAAATTGCATTAATGAGCTTGTTCCCAGTTGTCACCTTCATCAGCTTCAACTATAAGTGGTACATCTAGCGCAGCAGCTTGCGACATCAGTTCACAGATGTGTTTTGTGTACTGTGGTGCGCAGTCTGTTTTGATTTCAAATACTAATTCATCGTGCACTTGCATAAGCAGCTTAATTGTATTTGGCGCTTGTTCGTGTACCCAGCGGTTAACGCTCAGCATTGCCTTTTTAATAATATCGGCGGCAGTACCTTGCATTGGTGCGTTTATAGCAGCACGTTCGGCTCCTTTTCTACGCGCCCCATTACGTGCGTTTATTTCTGGTAAATGTAGGCGACGACCAAATATTGTTTCAACGTAGCCATTTTCAGCTGCTTTTTCGCGCGTTGTTTCCATGTACTCTAATACACCTGGAAAACGCTCAAAGTATTTATCTATGTAATGCTGCGCTTCGTGGCGTGGCACGTCTAGCTGACGTGCTAAACCAAATGCCGACATACCGTAAATTAAGCCAAAGTTTACTGCTTTCGCCTTACGGCGCATATCGGTAGTTACATCATCAAGCTCTACACCAAATACTTCAGCGGCAGTTGCACTATGTACATCTAAGCCGTTAGCAAATGCATTTAATAGACCTTTGTCTTGTGAAAGATGCGCCATAATACGCAGCTCAATTTGACTGTAATCGGCAGCAACAATTTTATAACCATCTGCGGCTATAAACGCTTCACGAATACGACGTCCTTCTTCTGAACGAATAGGAATATTTTGTAAATTAGGATCAGTTGAACTCAAGCGCCCCGTAGCTGTAATTGCCTGATGATAAGACGTATGTACACGCTGGGTTTTCTCATTCACCATTAATGGTAATTTATCGGTGTAAGTTGATTTAAGCTTTGATAAACCACGGTGCTCTATAATTACTTTAGGTAGCGGATAATCATGAGCAAGTTCTTGCAGTACTTCTTCTGCGGTAGAAGGTGCACCTTTAGGCGTTTTTTTAATAATAGGCAGTCCAAGCTTTTCAAACAACAGTACTTGTAGCTGTTTTGGAGAACTTAAGTTAAATGGTTCGCCTGCTATTTCAAACGCTTCTTTTTCAAGCTCAATTAAACGCTCGCCTAAACGTTGACTATGCGCTCCAAGCATATTGCTATCTATCGCAACACCGGTGCGTTCAATATCAGAAATCACACTAATAAGTGGCATTTCTATATCTTCAAATACCGATTTTAGCTTTTCATCAGCTGCTATTTTTGGCCAAAGCACTTCGTGTAAACGCAAAGTAATATCGGCATCTTCTGCGGCGTAAGGCGCTGCTTTTTCAAGTTCAATTTGGTTAAAGGTAAGTTGCTTTTTACCTTTGCCAGCAATATCTTCAAAGCTAATATTTTTATGACCTAGGTATTTAAGTGCTAGCGAGTCCATATCGTGACGCGTGCCTACACTATTAAATACATACGACTCAAGCATGGTGTCAAACTTAATACCATTTAGCGCAAAACCTGCATTCGCTAATACACTTTTGTCATATTTAAGGTTTTGCCCTACTTTAGCTTTGTTTTCATCTGCCAAAATTGGACCTAGCTTTTGCATCACAAATTCAAGGCTTAATTGCTCAGGCGCACCCGGATAGTCATGCGCTACCGGTAAATACACAGCTTCACCCGCTTTTACGGCAAAGCTCATACCCACCAATTGCGCTTTCATGTAATCAAGGCTGGTTGTTTCAGTATCAAATGCAAATAACTCAGCACTATTTAATTGCTCTATTAGCGTATCAAACTGAGCTTGCGTTAAAATAGTTTCGTAATGAGCATCTTCTACTTTTGGTAATTCAGTGGCTTCGGTAGGTACAGCTAAATGTGTTTCAGCATCTTTAGGATTATCAAGTAATTCAGCTAACCAACGACGGAATTCGCACTCACCATATAATGCAATTAATTCGTCTTTGTTAGGCTCTTGAAGCTTGAATGTATCAAGATCAGATTCAACTTCAACATCGCACTTAATTGTCGCAAGTTCGTAGCTTAAAGGCAGATGATCAAGAGCAATTGCTAACTTTTCGCCTATTTTACCTTTAATCTCACTGGCGTGATCCATTACACCTTGAAGAGAACCATATTTTTCTAACCATTTAACTGCAGTTTTAGGACCACAACCTTCAACACCCGGAATATTATCGACCTTATCACCCATTAATGCTAAGTAATCAATAATAAGTTCAGGGCCTACACCAAACTTTTCAACCACGGTAACGGGATCTGAAATACTGTCGGTCATCGTGTTTATTAGCGTAACGTGTTCATTAACAAGCTGTGCCATGTCTTTATCGCCAGTAGAGACGAGTACATGTCGTTTTTGCTCTGACGCTATACGTGCAAATGTACCAATAACATCATCAGCTTCAACGCCTTCAATACTAATTAGCGGAAAGCCCATCGCTTTAATAATACTGTGTATCGGTGCTATTTGAGTGCGTAAGTCATCCGGCATAGGCGGACGATTTGCCTTATACTCGCTATACATATCGTTACGGAACGTTTTACCTTTAGCATCAAATATAACCACCATATGTGAGGGATCGTATTGTCTGATCAAGCTTTTAAGCATGTTGATCACGCCATAAATAGCGCCCGTAGCTTCACCTTTAGAATTAGTTAAATGCGGCGGAGAATGATAAGCACGAAATAAATATGACGAGCCATCAACTAAAATAAGTGGGTTTTCGGGGATCTGAGCCATGGTGAATTTGGATCCTAAATGCAAAAAATTAAGGTAATTATAAGCATGCCATAAGGTAGTAAATAAAACGACAGTGAATTACTGCTTATCGTGTTATTAAAACTATAGCAAGCTGTGGATAAGTGTGTAGATAACAGCCACGAGCTATTCTTCCAAAGCATCATAAAATGCCTAGAAAATACTTTAACTGTATGTTTTAATTTAAAAAAGATAATACGAGGTTCTTTTTTTATTATTTTAAACCAATGTGGAAAAAGGTTTTCTAACGACTGCTTGTGTTGTTATTCACTTTGATTATTCGCGTCCATTTAAATAACCGGAGGAGTATTCTAGCACAATGGATCGAAGATCATAGCGATCCTTTATAATTTTTTTAAAGGCAAAGTGATCGCAAATGCCATAAACCGCAAAACAACTTGCATAGGGAATGATTTTTGTACTAAAAATTTATTTTCGCGAGAAATTTTGAGCATGTTAGACTTCATCCGATCGACTTATAAAAAAGACTTTAGGGGCACAAAAGCATGAAAAACGTAGCGGTAATATTAGCAGGGTCTGGTGTGTACGATGGTAGTGAAATTAATGAAGCAATTTTAACTTTATTACATATAGCCAAAAATGGCGCAACGTATCAGTGTTTTGCACCGGATATTGAACAACTTCATACCATTAACCATTTAACGGGCGAAGTAATGCCTGATAAACGTAATGTATTAACAGAAGCGGCTCGTATTGCACGGGGTGACATTAAATCGCTGCTTGAACTAGACGTAACTCAGTTTGACGCATTAATTGTACCTGGCGGTTTTGGCGCTGCAAAAAACTTATGTGACTTTGCAATTAAAGGCGCAAAAGCAAATATTAATGAAGACGTCCTTAATGCTTGTAAATCATTTGCAAAAGAAAATAAGCCTGCTGGTTATATGTGTATTGCACCCGCTTTGATCCCATTTATTTACGATAACGCCATACTTACTATTGGTAACGATGCAGAGACAGCACAAACGCTAAGCACATTAGGCGCTAAACATATAAATTGTGCAGTAGATGATGTTGTTATTGATCAGCCAAATAAGCTAGTTACAACCCCAGCTTATATGCTTGCGCAATCGATTATTGAAGCCGATGCAGGGATCGAAAAACTAGTTAGTAGCGTATTATCAATAAATTGATCTTAGGATCTAAAAGTTAATTGTATGACTGTTTGCGCTTATTAAATTGCTTAACAAAAAACAGTAAATAATTAAATTTTATTGCGTTAACGCAAAAAGTAGTCAGTTTTATTAATAAAAACGCCTCTTAGCATTTTATAAATTGGCTCAGAGAGTTATAATCGGTTTAATTTCCGTCATCTTTAATCGTGATTGATCACGTTCAAATCGAAGTGAGCAAGGCAAAATGAAAAAATTAACAGCTGCAGCATTATTAATGCTAGCAACCACTGCATACGCACAGCCATATGATAACTCTATGACTGAAGATGCAATTAAAGCACGTCTCGCGCCGGTTGGTGCTGTATACCTTGAAGGCGATAAAGCTGCTGTAGCAG
>NZ_AUTP01000044.1:0-945 GCF_000498075.1 Pseudoalteromonas sp. TAB23 | reverse complement strand
GGTTCATATGATTAGCGCATGCAGCGGTTACATCTGCACCATCAATTAACACTTTAACTCTGTCGCCCATTAAACCATTTAAAATAGGTAAGTTAGATACGCCGCCCGCTGCTGAAAAATCGACACCTAAATCACTTAATAACGATTCTGACGAACCAAGTGCTAAATGCTTATTTTGAGCATGTCCGTGTACTTCAATTACTTCTAAAGACATATCGTCGGCAAATGCAAAAGGAGATAGCACACCGCTAATAAAAAGTGCGACAGGCGTTAGTAAATATGTTTTTTGAGTTTTACTTTTATAAACCATTGTTAATTTATGCCACTGTAATAATTGGCGTAATTATAGTGTGAGTTGCAAAAGCAAAAGCGCGACATATTGTCGCACTTTATCAATTTAAAATGTTGTTAGGTGTGTTTGAGCACATAAGAAGGCAGCTTTAAACATAGGAACATGCAATTAACTAAGTATTTAACTTAGCTACCGTTTGAGAAACAATATCGGCTCCACGTTCAATCTCTTTAATGACCTCAGACACATTAGCAATAAGCTCTCTTCCTTGTTTTGATGAGTCTGAAACTGACGTTATTTGCTTTGATATATCATTAGTGAGCTCCTGGTTATTTTTAACAACACTTGCTATTTCATTAGTAGAGCGACTCGTGCTGGCTGCAAGCTGCCTTACTTCATCAGCTACTACAGCAAAACCTCGACCATAATCACCAGCACGCGCTGCTTCTATTGCGGCATTAAGTGCCAGTAAATTAGTTTGATCCGCAATGCTGCTAATTGTCGAAACAATGGAACCTATGACCGCAGACTGTTCATTAAGATTTTTTATTAAATCTACCGATTTAAGTACTTGGCTTACAATGGCGTCGGAGTTCGCTATAGAGCTTTGTAGTATTTCAGAGCCTTTTTTGGCAGTTGTAGCAGTAGCTACC
>NZ_AUTP01000043.1:0-4746 GCF_000498075.1 Pseudoalteromonas sp. TAB23 | reverse complement strand
TAATAATCGTCCGAGGAAGACACTTGGATTTGAAACGCCTGCAAAATTGATGCAGGATCACTTGGCGGCTAAAGCCGCCTAAATGTTATGCACTTCAGATTTGAATCCGCGAATTAAAAGATTAGTCTTAACCCTATCATTATCAGCATAACCACATTAGCAAGTACACCGATTAAAAAGAAGTAACTACGTGGGCTTGGGTTTTTCTCCGTTGCTATAGCGTAGTACAGCGCCATGTGAATTAAACGCGCAATTAAGTACACCCAAATACACATTGCAAAAATCGGGCTTTGATAATTAATTACAAACGCAAATAACACCGTACCTATAAATAATGCGCTGTTTTCAAGCGTATTATGAAACGTACGATGCGCTCTAAATATAAAGCTGCCGTGCGATAAATCCTCGTCAATTTTACCTGGCACAGCATTTGGCTCTTTAGCTTTGCTAAACGTAGCCACAGCCCACTGTACAAGCAACATAATTAAATAGAGGTAAAATGCCAAATAGGCCGAAAGTGCAACTTCAGTCATTACTAAATCCCTTATTTTGTTTTTTAACTTAGTTTAGAGTGCAATTTTAAAGCCTAAGTTAATACACTGATATTTAAAGGGTTAATTTAATAAGCCTAATTACATATGTAAGTAACTCACGGCGTTGTATAAAATTTACTTGTTATGATTTTAAAAATAACATCAAAACTGAGCTGTATACTGCTGGGTTTACTCCGATCTAAAAAGCTTAAACTCTTCAAACGAACAATCCCACAACACAACTTGATTACGACCCAACGATTTAGCCTCATAAAGTGCTAAATCGGCCTGTTCAATTAACTCAGAAGGTGTTCTTGCTTTAAATTTAATAGACGTAACCCCAAAACTACACGTAACAGGAATATCATCAAATATCGCTTTTTCTACTTTAATACGAATAGCCTCAGCAATACGTATTGCTTGCTCTTGAGTCGTGTTGGGTAAAATAATACAAAATTCTTCGCCACCAAAACGGGCAACGCTATCGCTTTTACGTATATTAGCTTGTAAAAGACTGGCAACGCCACAAAGTACTGTGTCGCCAATGCTATGCCCATAGGTGTCGTTAACGCTTTTAAAATGGTCAATATCGACCATTAAAATACAATATTCTTCAATCTGAGGTAAATCCAAAAAGTCGCGATTCATAATCTCAAATAAAATACGGCGGTTATAACAATTGGTTAAAGGGTCTCGCGCGGCCAAATAGTCTAACTCTTCATTACGTTTTTTAGAGGCAATAAAGCTTCGATAAACCAATAAAACAATAAAACAATAGCTAAACAAGCGGCTAATAAAAATGCGAGCGCAATACTCGCGTATTTGTTTTTTGCAAGCTCTAGCTCTGATATAACCCTAGCTTGGCCTGATATTTCAATTTCATTGTTTTTCTTTTCAAGCTCAAGTTGATGGAGTTTTTCTTTTTCTCTTAATGTCTCCAGCTCTACTTCCATTTTATGCAAGTGCAAATGTGCTTTTTCAAGAGCAAGCTTACTTTCGTCTCTTTCGTATTGAATTATTTCGGTTAGGGCTATTTCTTCTTCCGCGTAACGAAGTGACTCATCTAAGCGTCCACGCTGTTTTTCTGCTATTCGAATTTCACGATAAGCGTATAGCATATGTAACTTATCATCTATTTCGGTTGATAAAGCGAGTGACCTTTTTAGTAAAGAAATCGCCTCATTTGTATCAATACCAATTAAAATCCCCGCAAGCGCTGTTAGCGACTTTATCTCATAAAGCTTACTGCCTGTTTCTCTGGCGAACGACAACGACTCTTTGTAATACTTTATAGCCTTGTTTTTATTCCCTTGGGCACGATAAATATTAGCAATAATACGCGCCGTTATAGAAATGTAGGATGTAAGATTTTTGTTTTTATAAGTTACATAAGCTTTTTTAGCATATTGCATCGCTGATACTAAATCGCCAGACTCATAGTTAATAACAGCCATTTCTCTTAAAGCTGATGCGAGCGTTTTTTCCTCGACCATACCTTTTGGCAAATCGATAGTTATTTGATAGAAAATCTCGGCCTGATCAAACTGCTTTAATCGAGTGTATAGCAGCCCCATTTGATTCGATGTTTTAGCAATCCCAAGCACGTTATTTACTTTTTTATAATATAAATATGCCTCATTTATATGCTTAAGTGATTTTTCATAAAGGTTGATATGGCGATAAATAATACCAGCACCTAATAATGCTTTAGCTAAGCCAACAGGATCGTCAATTTCTTTATGTATTTCTAATGCACGAGTGGAGTAATCAAGGGCTAAAACTAAGTTGTCTAAATAGCGCTGCGCTTCTGCTAGTGTATTTAATGTACGCGCCATTAACTTTAAATCATCTAAATTAGTATATATCTCTAAAGCTTTGGTATAAAAATGAGCCGTTTGCTCTCTATTTTCAAGACGCTTATACGACTGAGCTAATTTTTTATACGTTTCACCTAACTGTTTTTGTATTTGTTCGTCTTTATTTACAAGGTATTTTAAAGCAGATGAATATTGCGTGATCGCGTCATTGTATTTTTTTTGTTCATAAAACGAATCCCCCTTAGTAAGGAGCACTTGCGCTATAAAAAAATCATCGCCGTACACAAGGGTTGTTGGTAATAAAGTTTCAATGCGGGTAGTAAGTTCGTCATAACGTTTTTCTTCTAATAATATATTTATATAATTAATAGATGCCTTTATTTGGTTGCGTAAATCATTTAATTTGCTGTAGTAAACAGAGGATTGCAAAAAGTGATGGAGCGATTCATTAATATTGTTATTTTTTTTATTCGCTTTACCTAACAAGTTATGTAACTTCGCGCTGAGTAACGTGTCATCAGCACTTTGCGCTTGTAACAACAACGCCTTACTTAGTTCGATACTTGTAATAACGTCAGTATCCATAAGTAATTCGGCTCTTTTTAGCAGCCCTGCATTAGATTCATTGATTAAACTGTATGAGGTGGTTTCTTGCGCGTAAGCGCTACTTAAGCTAATAAACAAAGCAAAAAGCAAAGCTTTCACTAAAAATTTAGAATTATAAATTCGATTTACGAAGAAAGTGTGTACTTGCGAAGTTAAGTCCATCTTTCGCGTGTGATACGAGTAAGTGTAAAATTCCATATTTACCATTTTAGTGATTTGTTATTAATTTAATGCAAAAATTCTGGCGATAAAATATACACATAAAGACTGCAGGTCAAGTTTCGCTGCAATATGGGTAATTGTTAATTTATGATTTTAGCATAATTATGCATAATGCAGCTTAATTCTTTTTTAGCTTAATCGTACGCTGTAACTTACTAAATGAGAAAACCTAGCTTCTCAGTTTAAGGGTAACCAATACAACACCGTGGTCGGTAGTTAAATCATCACGCTCGTACTCGGGGTTTATTAAGTGCCTGTCGTAAGTGTTATAAGCGCTTACTTCAAAAAAGCTGTCATCGTAACTGGCGTCAAACTCACACGACAATAAAATGTAATCAAGCACAGAGCTGCTCGCGCCATAATAATGTGTTGGCGGCCTTAACGGTGCTGTCTTTGTTATGTTTATATTTTTTGCTTGGCTTTTATCTGCTGAATCAAGAATCTCGCTGTTACTGCGATCACAATCACTTTGTTCATCGTTTGTTATTGCTTCATCGCTAGAAACCTCATCATTACTTAACTGCGACTTAACAAACAAATCCCATGAATCATTTAAACAATATTTAGCGAGGTAGGTTTTAGCATCAAATGCAGGCGCAAAGCGTAGCGTATTCGTCAGTAAATGGCTTAATACGCCATCCGCAAGTTCATTATTAAAGTCCCCCATTAATAGCATGGGTTGTTGCGTAGCTTCGCGGCGAGTAATCATTTGTATCATTAGCAATGTAGCTTCACTGCCACGCTGAATAGTTGAGCCCCAACCACCCGCTACATTCGCTTTTAAAATCTTAATTATGTTTTGCTCGGGCGCTAGCTCTTTGTTGTGTTCATCAACATTAATCATTGGGCGCTTAGATTTAAAATGCACCACATAACAATCAGTATTGCCTATGTGCGGCAAAGTAACGGTCGCTCTCAATACCTTACGACTAAAAGTAAACTCACTATTAAGGCCAAGCGTACTTGCAAGCTCACTATCGTGTTCAACCGCTACTACTTCAACTATGGGGTATTTAGAGGCGATTGCCACTACGGGGCGTTTATAAATAAAGTCATCAATCACCTCTGGCGTATCAACTACAGCAAAGTAATTATAACCTTGCTCAGCAACTAGCTTTTTTAACGAATCAATACTAAACACTTCCTGAAAACCAATCACATCAGGCGCATGTTCTGTTAAGTAATCAGCAATCCAACGCTGCTTTTTAGCCCACTGCGCAGCGGTATAAATTTTCTCAAACTCATAATACGCATTGGGTGGCTCAAGATAGTTAAACAGGTTAAATGTGGCTATTTTTAGTTGGGTGTTAATAATTACAGATTCTTCACTGTTTAAATCTGTATCTAACTGTTTAAGATCTTGATTGCTGATGGGTATCGCCTAAGTAAAGTTGAAAGTGTTGCTTGCTTATAAACTATCATTTTATTACATGTTTACGTAATAAATCAGCCAGCTTAATTGTAATTTTATACACTCTTTTATTCTATACCAATCCGCAATAATACTTAATCATTTTGCGGGGCTAAACGTGTCGCTACCTGTGTTAAAAAATTCTCATTTACGACTG
>NZ_AUTP01000042.1:0-13121 GCF_000498075.1 Pseudoalteromonas sp. TAB23 | reverse complement strand
CTGCCATAATAACGCCGATTAAGCCCAGTTCATAGTAAGAGAGTATTGTGATATTTACGCTTATACCGGCATGACTTTGTAAGTAACCGCCGGCTGAAAAAATAGCTAAATAGTAAAGCACACTACCTGCTAGGCAACCAAGTAAAGTGGTCAGTAGTGACTCAATACTTATAAGTGTAAATAAATGCCAAGGGCGAGCGCCTACCGAACGTAATATAGCAAGTTCGCGACGACGCTGACTTAAATTTGCGAGCAATGTCGTTAGCATGCCAAGTAGGCTAATTAACACGACAACAGCTGAGAATAGCAAAAGTATTTTTTCTACTATGGCGAGCATTTCCCATAACTCTTTAAGTGTTACGGTTGGCATAATCCCAAGCAGGGCTTCTGGCTTATATTGATTTATATTGCGCCTAATTTGTAGCGTGTATAAAGGCGATTTGAATCCCATTAAAAATGCTGTAATTTGTTTTGGATGCCCAACTAGGTCGTCATGCTCAAGGCTCGCTTTACCGCCGTGAATTAAATCGATTGCAGCCAAAGGAATATGCAGCGTTTTATCAACAGGCGTGCCAGTAGGGTTTAAAATACCGACGACTTTAAATGGGTTATCGTCATGATGATGAAAACTGGTGTTCCCCATACCGTGCGATATAACAATAGAGTCGTTAAGTTTATAACCTAATTTATTTGCAACTTCACTACCTAGCACCACTTCGTTAATTGCAGCAAAAGGGTGGCCTTTGTTAAAGGTTAAATTTTGTTTTTTTGCAAAGCGATAATGGCTAAAGTAATCAAGTGTTGTGCCTAGTACCGCTTGGCCTTTATGGCTGTCGCCTAGGCTTATAGGTATGCTCCATTTTACGCCTCGCTGACTTGTTATGTATTCATAACTTTTCCAGCTTACGCCGTTATTAGTATGGCCAATTCTAAATACTGACGAAAGCAGCAACTGTATGTCGCCGGTACGCGCACCAACAATTAAATCAGTGCCCGAAATAGTATTACTAAAACTACTTTTAGCATCAATTCGTACACGCTCAATACTTAAAAGTAACATTACACTAATTGCGATAGTAAATAATGTAAGCAGTACACTTGCGCGGCGGTTTAATAAGCTTTTGTAAGCAAGTTTAGCGAGAATCATACTTGTTCCTGCAAGCTTATAAGGTCAATGGAGCGGTCAAATAAAGGCTTTAGTGTTTCATCGTGGCTCACAAATACCAGCGTACTATTAGATAACTTTGCTTGTTCAAACAGTAGCTTTATAAAGCTCTCACGGTTATTTGTATCGAGTGCAGAGGTGGGCTCATCAGCAATTATTAATTCAGGGCTGCCTATAAATGCGCGAGCTGCAGCAACGCGCTGTTGCTGTCCAATACTCAATGTCGCTACATCTTTATGGTGATACTGCGCAGTAAGGCCTAAAGCATTTAATAACCGCATCGCTTCTTTTTGTAAGGCAGAGTTTTTATTTGATGATTGCTTTAATATTTTTTGTTTTCGACTTTTTGAAAACTCACACCCAAGCGTTATATTTTCAATAGGAGTTAAATAAGGAAGCAGGTTAAAGTTTTGAAAAATGTAGCCAATGTGATCCGCTCTAAAAACATCACGGGTAGTATTGCTTAATGTAGTTAGGTTTTGGTCTAAAATTGATACCTCACCGCTGGTGGCTGTATTAATACCAGCAAGAATCGCTAACAATGTCGATTTACCTGAGCCACTAGGACCGTGTAAAAAAATATGCTCACCTTTTTCTATAACTAACTCTTTTATGTTGAGCGTGGGTGAGCTATCGCTTTTATGCCACTTAAAAGTTACGTTTTTTAGGTTGATCATTACTTTATTTTACCATTTCCAATAATTGAGGTTTCTGCGCGTTTTAAATTGCCTAATAATATTAAATGGCTTAGGTTTTAGTTTATCTTCACTTAATAAAAACTCATTTGTTGCAGCAACTACGCGTTCACTCGACTGCCCATCAGTATATGGATGAAGCTCTTGGCAATAGTTTTCAATGTTTTTCATAAGTGTTTTAGGGTACGTGAAAGCCTGCTCTAAGGCTTCTTCAACTTTATTAGGGTCTGTTACATTAAGTAGGTGTTCCTCAGGAGCATTATTACAAAAGGTGACCACAGGTTTTCGTTGGACTAAAAACATTAAAAGTACTGATGATGTATCGCATAACATAACATCGGCTGATTTTAATAAAGGGACTACGTCGTCGGTCTCAATAAACGTTAAATTTTGATTGCTTAATGCCTTATATTTGCTTACCAATTCAGTTGGCATTTTTGGATGAAATTGCATTAAAATTCGCCATTTTCCGGTTTCACTAAAATGTTTTATTTGCTCATATAGCTTTGGTGCAAGCGATAGTCGCTTTGAAAATGTAGAGCAGATTAATAAGGTTGGTCGGGTGTCTGATTTATTTGTATAAGGCGTTTCGGTGATGCCATCAAATAATCGGTCAAGAGGAGGCCAGCCAGTTTCTGTTACCTTGAAATAGCCTAGTTTTCTTTGTAAGGCTTTAAATGGGATTGTTGTATTTGGGCCTTGTGTACAATACAGGTCGAAACAACCTCTAGCTTTAAGATGATCGTTATTCCCTTTTTTATCTAGCTTACCTGCATCAAAGCCATGAAACACACCTACTTTGATACCAGGGAAAAAAGTGGGTATTAAATTAGCCGGTGCAAACGTTGCATCGGGTTTCCATTCGTGAATATCTTCTATTGTATTAAGCCGTTTTTCTTCTTTTTTTAAAAAATTAGGATTGACTGCCAAACCTTGTAAAAACCAGCGCACTTCACCACCATGAGCTAATATTGCAGCCTGAATAGGCCTCAAAATAGCATATGAATAATTTTGAGAAATATACATCAAGTATTTTTTATTTTTAGTGGCAGTTAAGTAGTTCAAGCTATCTCCTCAGGCTGGTTGGCACATTAAGTTTACCCCATTGCGACTCGCTTATAAATATATGCCTTTATTTGTTTTAAGCATCCGATTGAGCTTTGAGGTTGGCTAGATTATTATACAGCCCATATAACCCCATACCATACTTTGCTCAAAGAGCATCCCTAACCCCGGAGATAGCATGACTAGCTATAAAGTTTTAGACGTAAACGATGATTTACCCATTCGTACCAAAGGTGAAGTACACAGCGGTAAAGTTCGTTCAGTTTATTGGTTAACTGATGAAGACAGCGCACGATTAATTAAAGACAAAGGCTACCAAGTACCGACAGGTACTGAGCTTGCGATTATGGTTATTTCAGACCGAATTTCTGCATTTGATTGCATTTGGCAAGGCGAAAACGGTTTAAATGGCGTACCAGGTAAAGGTATAGCGCTAAACTCAGTTGCAGCCCATTGGTTTAAGTTATTTGATAAAGCGGGTCTTGCGGGCAATCATATTGTTGATATTCCACATCCGTATGTGTGGATTGTACGCAAAGCCAGTACAGTAAAAGTAGAGGCAATTGCTCGCCAATATATTACGGGTAGCATGTGGCGTGACTACGCTAAAGGCATACGTAACTTTTGTGGTATTGACTTGCCAGAAGGTTTAAAAGCGAACCAAAAGCTTGATAACGTTTTAATTACGCCATCAACAAAAGGTATTATTGAAGGCGTTGCTGATATTCCGCCAGTTGATGATGTAAATATTACTCGCGCTAACATTACTAATAACTTAGATGTATTTAACTTTAAATCGGCAGATGACGTAACCAAATACGAAAAACTGTTAGTTGAAGGTTTTAAATTAATTAGTGATGAGCTAGCGAAGCTTAACCAAATTTTTGTAGATACAAAATTTGAGTTTGGTTATGTAGAGGATTTAAATGGCGCGCAACAGCTTATATATATTGATGAAGTAGGCACGCCTGATTCGTCACGTATTTGGGATGAAGCTGCATACAAAAATGGTAAAATTGTTGAAAATTCTAAAGAAGGTTTTCGCCAATTACTTATTAATAATGTGCCAGAGAGCGACGTATTATTAAATAAAGATCGCATGAGTGAGCGTGAGCAATTAGCAAAAGATTATATTTTACCAGAATCAGTAATGCTTGAAGTGTCAAATACCTATGTTGGCATAGCGAGCAAAATTGTAGGTAAAGATATTGTGATCCCTGAAGATCCTCGCCAAGAAGTCATTACTATTTTAGATAACGATTACGGATTAATTGTTAAATAGCAGCACTTAAGTGCTAACAAAGCCAGTAACTAAGTCTTTATTTTTAGTTACTGGGCTATAATTCTTGCAATTAGTGCTCGTCTCTAATTAACTTAACCTAACATTAATATTTAGGTGTTGTTATGTTTGAGCGGGCATTGCAAAAGTTTGCTAAAAGTCATTACTTTTTAGCTATAGGTTTGTTTTTTAGTCAGTTTGCTTTAAGTGCGAATATTGAATTAGTAATAGAAGATCAACACGGCCAAAAGTTATCAGGTGCAGTGGTTGAGCTTAATATTGCTGACAAACAAGCCACACCATCAAATTTGCCCATTGCTATAATGGATCAAGTCCATAAGCAGTTTTTACCCGAATTATTAGTTGTACAACAGGGTCAAAAAGTTAACTTTCCTAACAGCGATAATATTCGCCATCATGTTTATTCTTTTTCACAAGCTAAGCCTTTTCAACTAAGATTATATTCAGGGCAACCAAAAGAGCCCATTACGTTTGAGCAACAAGGGGTTGTTGTTTTAGGGTGTAATATTCATGACTCTATGGTTGGCTATATCTATGTAGCGAGTAGTGAATCCGTATATAAAACAGATAAAAAAGGCTATGTTAGTTTGCCTATTAATACGCTGCCTGCACAAGTGAGTGTGTGGCACCCTTTACAAACAGCGCCATTGGAGAATAAAAAAATGATAACAATTAATTCTCAAAAACAGTTACAGATAACAGTAAACACATCGACCCCAGCACCTAGAAATACCTTTGGTAGTAAGTTTAAGGCTGGTAATGACTAATAGTTTACGAAATCGCATAACCATTTTATGTGTTGGCTTAGTGTTATTAACCACTATGGTCAGCTTGTTTAGTTTTTGGTGGTCTACGAGTAAGTTTCAAGAAGAAAAAGTAAATCAAGACATTACCGTAGCGCAAAATGTTTATAAGCAATATTTAAAATCAAAAGAAAGCCTACTACTAACCGCAGCAAAAGTACTCACCTCCGACTTTGGTTTTAAGCAAGCTGTAGCAACGCGAGATGCCGGGACAATAAGCAGTGTGTTGTTTAATCATAGTCAGCGTATTGATGCCGAATTAATGCTGCTACTTGATTTATCGGGTAGGCTAATTTCCGCCAATACTGACGAAGACGCTTTTGCACATAACTTAAAGCCGTTAATGGAAGAGCTTTTAAGTGCGCCAGAAGAGTCTAGTTTTGTGGTGCTAAATAACGAGCTTTACCAAATTATTTTATTACCTGTAAGAGCGCCACGTACAGTGGCCTATAGTTTGGTGGGCTTTAAAATTGACGACAATGTAGCCCATGAACTAAAAAGCTTAACAGGCATGGATGTGAGCTTTATAGGCAGCGCTGACGATATTGTTATTAGCTCATTAGCTAATCGCCCTGAGCAATTTGAACCGGTTAGCTATTTTAGTACCGTAACCACATCGCGTTTTTTTGGTGAGTATTTGGTGTATCGTAACCGAGATATAGATTTACCATCGTTGTTGACCCATCCTATAATTATTTTACTGAGCGCCGATTTAACACAAAGTTATAGTGACTTCGAAAAACTTCTTTTTACACTTATTATTTTAGCTATTTTAACTATGTTTGTAGGTGTTATTACGAGCAGCATATTTGCAAATAATTTAACTACGCCACTTACTCAACTAGCTGTAATAGCAAGGCAATTTGCACAAGGTAATTATGCTTTTGAATTTAAAGGGCGAAGGCAAAGTACCGAAATAGACACGCTAGTCGCAGCGTTTGATAGCATGGGTAATGATATTAATCAGCGCGAGCAACAAATTAGCTTTCAAGCCAGACACGACTCCCTAACAGGCTTTTATAACCGCTCAGCCATGCTTGAGGTGCTTGATGATGAGTTAGATTCATCAGCCGAGTACACGCTCGTTGCAATAGACATAAAAGGGCTTCGCCATATAAACGATAAGCTCGGTCCGCGTATTGGTGATGACTGCCTAAAGGCGGTTGCTTGCAGAATAAGTGAGTTTTCGGATGAGTTAGGGGGCTTTCATGCCCGTATTGGCGGTGATGAGTTTTTAACTGTGTTTCCGACTGCGGCAGCGCGTGAACACAAAAGCGGTATTGTTGGCTTAATGGCACAATTACAAGCGTGCTACACCATTCAAAAACTAAAAATTAACTTACGCTTTAGTGCAGGCATTGTGCAGTATCCTACACAAGGTATTGCAAGTGATGACTTAATGCGCCGTGTGCTAATTGCAGTTGAAAGTGCTGCAAACACACAAGAGAGCATACATTACTATCAAAATGGCGAAGACGAAGCGCACTTAGATCGCTTAATAATGCTTGATGAACTAAAGCAGGCTATTAGTGATGACGATGGTCAATTGTTTATGACTTATCAGCCAAAATTACATTTAAAATCGCAAAAAATAGATAAAGTTGAGTCGCTTATTCGCTGGCAGCGAAAAGATGGTAGTTGGGTTAATCCTGAACTGTTTATTGACTTGGCTGAGCAGTCGGGCCTTATTGTTGAACTTACAGGGTGGGTTGTTAATACGGTTGTAGCACAAGTAGCGGATTGGCAGTTTAAAAATATAAACTTACAGGCTGCAATAAATGTATCTGCGCAAGACATAGCATTTCCGGGCTTTCATGCTGCATTAGTTCGTACGCTTAAAAAGTACAAAGTAGATCCTAAGCTGATCACTATTGAGCTTACTGAGCGCGATATGATCGAAAACGAAGAAAAAGGTATTAAAGCGCTCGAAAACCTAAAGGCAATTGGCGTTAAAATATCATTAGATGATTATGGTGTAGGGCAAACATCACTTGGTCGATTAAAAATGTTACCGATTGATGAGCTTAAGCTAGATAAGTGCTTTATCCTAAAACTTGATGAATCGCAAAAAGATCAATTTATAGTGCAATCATCAATTACGTTGGGGCATCAGCTAGGTTTCTCGGTTGTAGCTGAGGGGGTTGAAACACTTGGCTCATTAAATTTACTTAGAGGTATGCAGTGTGACCATGCACAAGGCTATTACTTAAGTAGGCCTTTAAAAGCAGAACTATTAGAAGAATGGCTGGAGGAATACTATGAAAAAAATTAAATACTTATTAGCAAGTTTGTTTTTAATAATTAGTGTACCGAGCATTGCAAGCAATGGAAAACTGCTAGCTACGCCGGGAGTTTCTCAAATTGAAGGCAGTGGCGGCGGTGGTATTGTACCGTGGGCACAACTTGCTGGGTACGCAAGTGATGACGAATTTTCGGTAAATGGCTTTTGTAGCCGCGCAGATGTAACCGACTACACACTTGACGTATGTGGTGCACAACTTAATTTATTTAATCGTGTTGAGCTCAGTTATGCCCAACAGCGCTTTGATGTACCAGCACTTGATGCTGAAATAGAGCAGTCAATTACAGGTGCTAAAATACGTTTATATGGCGATATTGTTTACAGTGATTGGCCACAACTTAGCTTAGGTATTCAGCATAAATCACTGGATGATGGCAGTATTGCAACACTTGTAGGCGCAGAAGATACTAGCGGCACTGACTACTACCTCGCTGCTAGTAAGTTACATTTGGGGGCTATTGCTGGTTATAACTGGTTTTGGAACGTAACTACACGATACAGCGAAGCTAATCAACTTGGTTTGCTTGGCTACGGTGGAGAAAATGGTAGTGGTAAAGTGCTATTTGAAGGCAGCACAGCTATATTTTTTAGTCGTGAAGTCGCCGTAGGTGTTGAGTATCGTCAAAAATCAAATAACTTAAACTTAGGCGAACAAGATTGGAAAGACTTATTTGTAGCATGGATGCCTAATAAGCACGTAAGTGTGACAGCGGCTTACCTTGATTTAGGAAGCATTGCAGGAGCTGACGATCAAACAGGTTGGTATTTATCGGTAACAGGGTATTGGTAATGAAAAGCGTTGGTATTTTTATAGTATGCGTAGGATTGCTTTGTAGTTGTGCTAGCTCAACACAATTATCGCTTTATCAAAAGCTCGATGGTAAAGCGGGGATAGGCAGAATTGTTGATAGCTTTATCTATCAAATAGGTAATGACGAGCAGATAATTCATTACTTTGAACACAGCAATATAGCGTACTTTCGCCAAGGGTTTATTACTCATATGTGTATGTTAGTAGAAGGCCCATGTACATACGATGGCGACTCTATGGTAGCAATCCATACAGGTATGCATATTACAGAGAAAGACTTTAATCATGTGGTTGATTTACTTATAAATGCAATGAATGAGCAGAACATTAGCCATAGCTTACAAAACGATATTCTTTCTAGAATGGCGCCACTTCGTGATGAAATTATAAAAATGTAATCACTTTGTTTTTGTTATGCTCCTTTCAAGGTAGAATATAAAGAAAAAATAATAGTGATCCTATATGAATATAATTTTTGATACACAAAGCCTTTACTATCTCCCTCAGTATATCCCTGTATATAAAGAATTATGTAAAAATGGCATCAAAAGTAAATTTGTATTTTATAAAAATAGCCATGAACATTTAATTCAGCGTGTTATAGATGACTATGACTTAGATCACATCTGGGTTAACGAACAACAACAATCAATTGCTTATTACGAAAATGAAAAAGCTGATTGGGTTTTTTTTGCTAACTCTTTTTGTTACCTAGACCGCTTACATAAAGTATCTAAAAGCGCTCAGCTCGGACATGGAATAGGCCCTAAATCAAGTTACTATACTAAGTCTAGTCAAGCAATGACAGTTAGATTTGTTGAAGGTCAGTACAGACTAAACCGTTTAAAATCAATGTATCCAAATGATGAATTTGTTGATGTAGGCTTTTGCAAATTAGACCCTATTTTTAATAAGGAAAAAATTGATGGCACGTTAGAATTAACTAACTTTGATAATAAAAAACAAACTATTTTATACGCTCCTACATTTTATCCAAGCAGCTTAGAGTTATTTCCTGAAAATTGGCCGGAACATTTTGGTGATTACAACATCTTAATAAAACCTCATTACTTTTCTATTAGTAAAGAGCGTTATAAAAAACACGTGAAATTGCTAGATCATTGGTCAACGTATCCCAATGTATATTTAGCAAAAGTAGAAGATTATTCGTTAGTGCCTTTTTTAGATAAAGCAGATTTATTGATTAGTGATGCATCATCAGCTTTATTTGAATTTGCTCTGTTAAACAAGCCAGTCATTTGGTGCGATTTTTTGAAGTTGCGGTGGGGATACAAAGGAATATTTTCATATCGTTTTAAAAAGCGAATGGATCAAGATTATGGTGAGTATGCGAATGTTGCTATACACGCCAAAAAATATAAAAACCTTAAAAAGTTAGTTGAACAACAACTGGCTGAACCAGAAAGCTTAGCTAATATTAGATTGTCTTTATCAGAAAAGTTAGCGGGTAAAATGGACGGTAAAGCAAGTAACAGAATTGTTCAATATTTAATAAAAAATAAGTAACTATTACAAAAGTATTTGGATGTAATCGAACTACTAAAAGGATTTATAAACTCTAAATTATAATTGGGCTTTAGAAATGAAAAAAATTGGATATACAACGGGTGTTTTTGACTTATTCCACATAGGTCATTTAAATATTCTGAAAAGAGCCAAATTAGAGTGTGATTACTTAATTGTGGGTATTACTACCGATGAGTTAAGCAAGTCAGCTAAAAATAAAGAGCCAGTGATTCCTTTTCAGGAGCGTATGGAAATAGTTGAAGCAATAAAATTTGTTGATGAAGTTGTTCCCCAGGTTAACTATGACAAAGAAGAAGCCTGGAACAACTTAAAATTTGATAAAATGTTCGTGGGTGATGATTGGAAGGGCACCGATAAGTGGAACCAAATAGAAGCTGACTTTAAAAAGTTTAATGTTGAAATATGTTATTTCTCTTATACCTCTCATACATCTAGTACAAAATTAAGAAACGTATTAGACAAAATATGTAGTGCTAAATAATTAATGAAAAACCTAATTAGCTGTCAGCAATTACACGATCAACTTAATAATCCTGCATTAGTGATATTTGATGCAGGTATGCTGCGCCCAGGTGTTTTGGGTGCTTATTCGCCTCAAGCAATGCTGCCTAGCGCTAAACGTTTTGACATAAAAAACGAATTGGCCGATAGATCAAATCCCTTACCAAGTATGGTATGCAGCGAGCAGCAGTTTACCCACGTGATGCAAAATGCAGGTGTAAATAACGACTCGTTTATAGTTGTATACGAAGATGGCGGTTTATTTAGCGCAGCAAGAGCGTGGTGGATGTTTAAAGCTATGGGGCATCACAATGTTAAAGTACTCAGTGGTGGCCTTAAGACGTGGTTAGAGAGCGGTTACGCCATACAACAAGGTTATAGCAAAGCGTTAGGTAAAGGTGATTTTACGGCAAACTATAATTCTGAGTATTTTATTAATAGCCAACAAGTGGTTGACGCAATCGATGAGCTTAACACTGTATTGCTAGATGCACGTGCTTATAAACGTTTTACAGGCGAAGAAAGTGAACCCCGAAAAGGTATGCGTAGCGGGAATATCCCAAATAGTCGATCGTTACCTTTTATGGATTTACTTAATAAAGGTGAAGCAAAACCACTTACTGAAATTAAAGCGATATTTAATGACGTGGTCGGTGATGCGCAGCAGCTACAATTTAGCTGTGGCTCAGGTATTACAGCCTGTGTTTTAGCGTTATTTGCTACCGAGTGTGGTTACAGTAATTTAAGTGTTTATGATGGCTCGTGGAGTGAGTGGGGCGCAAGTGATTCATTGCCCATCGCCACGGGAGAAAAGTAGACATGTTGCATATGTAAAGCTTGCTCACGTTAAAAGCGCAGCGCCTCAAAACCTCTTTGTGAATAATTGCATTTAAAAATATTACTCACAAGGAGAAGTGAAAGAGATGAAAATGAGAAGATAAAAACCAGTGCTTACTCGTATTTGAATACTGTTTTTATACAATAACTTACTCTAAAAGCGCAGCGCCTCTAAACCTCTTTGTGAATAACAGTACTTAAAAATATTATTCACAAGGAGAAGTGAAAGAGAAGAAAATGAGAAGATAAAAACCAGTGCTTACTCGTATTTGAATACTATTTTTATACAATCGCTTACTCTAAAAGCGCAGCGTCTCTAAACCTCTTTGTGAATAACAGTATTTAAAAATATTACTCACAAGGAGAAGTGAAAGAGAAGAAAATGAGAAGGTAAAAACCAATGTTTGTTCGTATTTGTATTAAATAGCTTTTACTTTCTAAAACCATAAGGGCAACTTTTACAACCATTTTTGCAGCACGAACCACGCTTTAAAAAAAACCACTTACTAAATATCATGTAACCACTTTGCATGGTGTAGTCGAGCCCTTCAATTAAATTTTCGTTACCTCTAAATTGTTTTGCAAAGTCTATTTGGGTTTTAATAGGTTGTGTATAAACACCCTCTAAAAAAGTATTTATTTTATTAAGCGTGCACTTGCGGCATAAACAACTTGTTGCTGTGATATCAAGCGGTAAAATAGCCGGCAGCTCATTGCACCAACACGCTGATATATCGTCTACATTACACGTTAGAGTACTGTGGCATTGAGTGCAGTTAAGTTCAGTCATTATAATTCTTTTTAGTAACAGTGAGCCAAGAATAACAAATATTATGAATACACAAAAAGCATTAGCTGAATTTATTACATTTGGTGAGCAAAGGGATGAAGCTATATCGGTTATCGTTTCAAGCCCTGCTGATAGCAATAAAACTCATTATACTCTCTCAACCGAGGTTTTAATTGATGTTCTTAAGCGCTGTTTAAGTAACGAAATAGACTTAGATGATTTAGAGCTTTGGGCAAACGTAATTGAATCGCGAGATGACATTGATTGTGCTGAGCATGAAGGTTTTATTTATGCGCTCAGTAATAGCGAGCAAATGGGAGATCTTAATCATCAAAAGCTTGCTCAAATAGTTGCGTTAGTAAAAGTTTAAAAAGCGAGGTGTAAAACCTCACCTACAATATGTGCAACCCTGTAGGTGCGAATTTACTTCGCGCTCATGTAACATGGCTTTGGTGTTTAAAAAGTGAGGTGTAAAACCTCACCTACAATATATGCAACCCTGTAGGTGCGAATTTATTTCGCGCTCATGTAACGTGGCTTTTGAGATTAAAAGCGAGGTGTAAAACCTCACCTACAATATATGCAACTCTGTAGGTGCGAATTTACTTCGCGCTCATGTAACGTGGCTTTGGTGTTTAAAAAGCGAAATGTAAAACCTCACCTACAAAAAACCGCACTTCAATTGAATGCGGTTTTTTTAAATTGAAGACAATCGTTTTAAGCGATTATTTATGATATCCCAAGCACGTTTCTACTTCGTTTTTAGAACCTAAAATAACGGCTACACGCTGGTGGATTGCATCAGGCTGAATATCCATAATACGCTCGGTACCGGTTGAAGCGATACCGCCAGCTTGCTCTACTAACATAGCCATTGGATTTGCTTCGTAAAGTAGGCGTAATTTATTTGGCTTTTTAGGATCTTTAGTGTCTGTAGGGTAAGTAAATAAACCGCCACGGCTAAGCACGCGATGTACATCGCCCACCATTGCTGCAATCCAGCGCATATTAAAGTTTTTAGCGCGCGGGCCTGTATCGCCTGCTAGCAAATCATTGATATAGTTTTGCATAGCTGGCTGCCAATGGCGTTGGTTAGACGTATTAATGGCAAATTCGTTTGTATCAGCAGGAATGCTTGCAAAATCTTGTGTAAGTAAAAAGCTGCCTTGTGTTTTATCAAGGGTAAACATGCGCGTGCCTTTACCTGTAGTCAGCGCAAGCATTGTTGATGGCCCGTAAAGTACGTAACCTGCAGCAACTTGCTTATGGCCGGGCTGCATAAATATGCTTTGATCAGCAGCGTC
>NZ_AUTP01000041.1:0-1994 GCF_000498075.1 Pseudoalteromonas sp. TAB23 | reverse complement strand
TCGGGCGCTGGGCTGGGCGCGCTCAATCTGAGCAATGCGCGTTCGTATGCGAACAGTATTATCGGTTTTCGTCCCGCTTTCTTTGCGTAATTGGTTATTGAAATTTGAACCCCGCGCGATAGCGCGGGCATAACAAGGAGGAAATTTGACCGCGCTAACAATCGAAGAAAAATGCAGAGACATGTTGATGTACGGGTATCAAGCAATAAAGCAGTTCCCAAAGCACGAAACGCACGTGCTAGCAGCAGAAATACGCAAGTCTATGCTGCAGCTGCAGCGTTTAATAGTTACTGCATTTAAGCGTTATCATAAAAAAACAACGCTAACAGAGTTAGACATTGAGCTAGCAATACTAAAGCGCCAAGTTCGCTTGGCAAAAGACTTGCGCTATATAAACGTAAAAAAATATCAATTATGGATAGAGCGATTAGTAGAAATTGGCAAAATGCTGGGCGGTTGGATTAAATCCATAAGAAACAAACAGGCAGTTGCATTATGAATGCACGGAATCGATTCCCGCTACGTGGCGGCAACTGGAACAATGGCTCGAACGCTGGGCTGGGCGCGCTCAATCTGAACAATGCGCGTTCGAATGCGAACAGTAATATCGGTTTTCGTCCCGCTCTTGATTATGCCAGAAACAGTACCCTTAAGGGGGGCTGTCAGTGCAACTTTGAAAAGGATGCAGCTGCCCCAGCTATAGCTGAAAAAGCAATAAAGCCTGTCGACGCGTCAACAGGCTGCACGTACGAACAAATATACCAGTTCGAAAACATATTAAACGCGGCATACCAATGCCGAAAAGGAAAAACAACATCAGCATCGGCCCTTGCATTCTTTAATAATCTAGAAGAAAACATAGTGCAAATACAAAACGAGCTAATGTGGGAAATGTACAGCGTATTACCGTACAGGCATTTTTATGTATTTGAGCCAAAGCGCCGGCTAATTTCAGCGCCGCACTTTAAAGACCGTGTAATACATCGGGCAATTTACAATGTAATTGAGCCGCTATTCGACAAGCGATACATACACGATTCTTACGCGTGCAGAACAGGCAAAGGCGCACACGCCGGAGCCGACAGAGCGCAGCTATTTATTAAGCAGGTGGAAAGCGAAAGCGGCAAAGCATATGCGCTAAAAGCAGATATAAGCAAGTATTTTTCAAGCATTGATCACCAGGCATTAAAAAATATTTTAGATGCCAAGTTAAAGTGCCAAAAAACAAAAGCCCTGCTTTTTTACATTATCGACAACAGCCCAAGCGACGCAGTGGGCGTAGGTATACCGCTCGGAAATTTAACGAGCCAAATATTTGCAAACATCTACCTTCACGAGCTAGATCACTTTGCAAAGCACACGCTAAAAGCAAGGCGTTATATTCGCTATATGGACGACTTTGTAATAATACACAAGAACAAGGCGCAACTTAACGAGTGGAGAAATTTAATCGAAGAGTTTTTATATAAAAACCTACGACTAAAAACAAACAGCAAAACGCAGGTGTTCCCAATAGCAAAAACGAACGGCCGATCACTCGATTTTTTAGGATATAGAATATATGCAAGCCATAGACTGCTAAGAAAAAGCAGCGTGAATAAAATAAGCACCAAGCTTAAAAGATTTAGAAAAGAATTTTCGCAAGGTAAAGTGTCACTAGTCGAAATAAACCAATGCGTGCAATCGTGGTTAGGCCATGCAAGCCATGCCGACACGCACAGCATAAAGCTAAAATTATTTAACACTCCATTTAAAAGGTAGAACTATGTTTACATACATTTACAAGGGCACAAGCCACAGCAACACAAGCAGCGAATACATGCAATCGCTAGGTATGGACCAAGAGCAAATTGAATCTGTATTAAATCAGCAGCAGTTTGAGCTAAGCCAAAACCTAGAAAAGCGCCAAGCTGCATACACAAAAGAGTCAGACCCGCTATACATGGAGGCGCAGTTCGAAGGCACGCCAGAGTCGCTACAAAAATGGCGCGACA
>NZ_AUTP01000040.1:0-17239 GCF_000498075.1 Pseudoalteromonas sp. TAB23 | reverse complement strand
CGGTACACGCTTCCTCTCCTGCACCTTAGATTCAGGCGGATTCGTCATTATTTCGACTATGATCTGCTCTTTTTGTTCCGTATTACGGTCAGCCCCACCAGAGATGAGGAAGGCCATGAAGTAGAACAAGCCGAAAGTAACTGCCCCACCTGCAATCAGTGAAAACAGAAAACGAATCATTACTGATCTCCAGCTATTGAAATTCTAAGGTTGTCACCCGTCGCTTTAATCTGGTCCATAACTTTAACCACTGTGCCGTGTTTAGCTTCTTTATCAGCTTGTATAATCACAACTTCAGTAGGTTGTTCTGCTAATAAACTTTCGATTTTTGCTGAAATACGTTCAACATCAATTTGTTGTTTATCAACCCAGATTTCGCCGTTACTACGAATAGCAATAAAAATGTTAGCATTTTTTTGCTTAGTAGCTTGGGCAGCTTTTGGTTTATTGACCTCGATACCAGCCTCTTTAACGAACGATGTAGTTACGATAAAGAAAATAAGCATGATAAATACGATGTCAAGCATTGGCGTCATATCAACCGCTGCTTCTTCTTCTTCACGAAAACGTTGTTTACGTGCCATATTTAATTCTCTCTCTAGTGATGAGGCATACTATCAATAAGTTTGGCTTTCACCATTTTAGCTTTTGTCTCAAGACGTGAGCTAAAAAATACTCCAGATAGTGCCGCAACCATTCCAGCCATTGTTGGGATTGTTGCCATTGAAATACCTGATGCCATTAAGCGTGCATTACCCGTACCCTGGTTGGCCATGGTTTCAAAAACCGAGATCATACCAGTAACAGTACCAAGTAAGCCTATTAAAGGACAAACAGCTACTAATGTCTTAATCAACAACATACGCTGATCTAATTTTTCAGACGCTTCAGAAATCCATGCTTCACGGATTCTGTGTGCGTACCAAGACGTAGTGTCTTGGCGGGCATCCCACTTTGCTACAATTTCTTTCGCTGTGCGAGGAAACTCTGCAAGTAGAAACCAATAGCGCTCAATCATTAAAACCCACATCAGAAAGAGTGCTATCGCGACCACGTATAAAACCTGGCCGCCTGTGCCAACAAAATCCCTGATAGATTCCCATATCTCCATCAGGACTAGCATTAGGCTTTCTCCTTCTCCGCGTGAGTAGCAACGATACCCGCGCTTTGCTCATCAAGGATGTGTAATACCGACTTACTACGACCAGCTACAAGAGCATGAAGTAGAATTAGTGGTAATGCAGCAATTAGACCTAGCGCTGTAGTTACAAGTGCTAGAGAGATGTTACCTGCCATGATCTTCGGATCACCCGTACCGAACAATGTGATTGTTTGGAACGTTAAGATCATACCGATTACTGTACCTAGTAGACCTAGTAACGGTGCGATTGCAGCAAGAATCTTAATTATGTTGATACCAGCTTCGATGCGCGGCGTTTCACGTAGAATCGCTTCATCAAGTTTAAGCTCAAGGTTTTCAACATCTTGGTTCTTGTTGTCATGGTACACTTTAAGAATACGACCCAGTGGGTTATTTGTATTCGGTGTAGCAACATTTTTAAGCTGGCTCTTAATCTTACTAGTAGTAAGTGTAAGGTCAACAAAGCGAATTAGAGTAATTAGCATACCTAAAGCTAGTAAAGCTGTAATGATATAACCAACTACGCCACCTTGATGGAAGTATTCCATAAGTGTCGCTTTTTGAGTGTTGATACGTAAGATAGCACCACGAGTCGGATCGATATAAACACCAGCGTAGTTATCTGGTGATGTATTTTCAAGATCAGTGATACCGTCTAAAATATAGCTATCAGGCTGTTTACCTAGAGGCTGAATAGACTTAGTTTCTGGTGAGTAAATTAAGTAACCATCGTCTGTAACTAAGTTAAAGTTACCGATACGCGTTACTTTCTTCATTGACGGGTTACCGTCAAGACCAGCAACTTCAGTTTCAAAAGTTGAAACTTTAGCTGATTCAGTCATTTCTGTTTGAAGTGAAATCCAAAGCTCTTCAAGTTCACGAACAGTTGGAAGTTCTTTAGCAGCAGCTAATGAACGTAAGATTTCTGCACGGCCAGGTTTCTCAGCACTAACTAGTGATGCTTCGATAGAACCGATAGCGTCTTGAGCTGCACGACGTACAACACCAAACATCTCACCCAAAGTACCTTGAGCACTTTGAAGAGCAGCTTCTTTTTCAGCTAACGTGTTTTCATTTTGTGCATATTGCTTAGTTAAGCTTTCACCACGAGACTTCTCAGAAGCAAGTTGGCTTTTAGCTTTATTAAGTAAAGATTGCTTGTCAGCACGATCTGATAAGAACTCTTGTTCACGTTTCTTATCGATTTTACCTTCAGAGATACGCTCTTGCTTTACTTGCTCAAGTATTTTATCTAGAGCTCCAGTATTTGCATGTGCATTTAACGCGGTACCTGCAGAAACAGTTAGTACTGCGGCAACAGCAAAACCTTTAAATAGTTTCTTCATTATTGATTACTCCGCGCCAAAGATAGGTAGTTTAACAAGTTCTAATGTCGCTTGCTTACGCGCCATACGAATAACTTCTTTAACAGGTTTTAGGTATTCTTCACCTAATTCTTTCCACTGTTTAGTGTTGTTATCCCACACCCAAGCATGTTTCAAGTCAAAAGACTGAGCAACGTAAGTAATACGACCTAACTGACCGATATCAACGTTAATACTTTTGCCATCAACTTCTAGTGTACCTTGTGAAGCAGATACAAGTGAGCTGTATGCTGTTTCAATAGTGTAAGCTTCAAGTACTTGACGGAATTTTTCAGACGTCGTTACAGACGCAGAAACCATGATTTCACGTAGTCTTTCAACACGTCCTAAACGCGTCTCTAGATTAAATGGAACGTCCGCTTTGATGAATTGCTCAAGCGTATCGATCATGCGATACATCAAAGGCACAACGTTTTGTTTCGTGTTATCAATCGTAGCGATTTGACGATCAAACGATTCAATAGACGCGTTTTGGCTATCAACCAAGCGCGACACGTGATCGTTATACACTTTCATAAGTTCAGTCTCATCAACAACGCTACGGTACTCAGCGATTAGCTCCTGAGTTTGACCATATACATTGTCAATTTTAGTTTGAGACTTAACCGCAGCCTTTTGAATTTGTTGACCTGCTTTTTGCACGTCATTCAAAGGATCTGCAATCACATTGCTGCTTGCAAATGCAAATGCGCCAACCAACGCAGTTGCTACAAGACTCTTTCTGATTTTAACAGACATAGTTCCCAACCAATTAAGTAATGTTACTTTTATAATTTAATTATCCTCCGAAGAGAACAACCCTGATATCTTTTAATAGATATCAACCTTCCAATAATGCTAAATGCAATTAGCGCTGTCAACTTGATGTTTACTAATCTCTGCAAATAAATAGCTAAGTTAATGCTTAAACAAAAGTACTAGCACACAACTGTTAACATTATTGCAACTAAGCTTTTGCTTAATATTTCGATTAAAGCCTTTTGAGGGGTGTATTTATTCGCATTGTACTGACATAAAACAACATTATTGCAACATTTAGCCAAAGCTGAATTCGCACTGAAAAAAAACAAAAAAAAATATAGATAGATATGACAAAAGTTATTTTTTAAACGATTTCAGCACATTTTATCTCCCCAATAACACTTCATCTGAAAAAACAAACCATTTGTCGCACAAAAAAACAACACTGGATAATCTACAATACCGCCCACCTTGCTTTATGCACGCAATGCCTAAAGCCATTTATAAAACGTGTTTCCCATAAATAGTAATAATAATCTTAATAATAAGTTTCTTTTAGCAAGGCCTGAAATAGCCAAATAGCTTTCGATAATTAGACGAGTTACATTTACCGCTTTAGAGTGCTCATTAATACTATTTAACAGTTAAATTTATTTAGTAACAAAGTTAATCACAAAAAGCTGCTCAACTTTAATAATAATGGACTATAAATGATGCCCAACGCTTCCATAATAAGCTATCAGAGGTCTATAGAGGTTCCCTTGCCCATTTATAGTTAAAGTACAAAATTTCAACCTGATTGCACTAGCAAGACTTACACTAAAATTTACACAGATTGTTATTTGGCATCATTTTTATGTACATAAGTATCAGACCAGTTGGATAAATTGTAAGGGATGTTTTAAATGCGATAGAAAGTGGTTCGATTGTATAAGTTATTCAGATAATTGAATTTTGGGTGTGTATTAAAATAGAAGATTTAAGAATATACGAAATTTGTGTTTAAGGATTTAAAAAGAAGAATTTTATTAATTATGTACATAGAGAGGAATTATGGTGAAACAGAGACCTGCTTCACCAAGATGAACTAGAGTTCACATAATAAATTATGCTGCTTCTACGTTCTCAGCTTCAGGGCCTTTTTGACCTTGTTTGATGCTGAATGTCACTGCTTGACCTTCGCTAAGAGTGCGAAAACCAGAACCAGTGATTGCGCTGAAATGTACAAACACGTCAGGACCATTTTCTTGTTCAATGAAACCAAAGCCTTTAGCTTCGTTGAAAAACTTTACTTTACCAGTAACCGACATACTAAATTTTCCTGTAAGTCAATAATTAAAATTCAGCCATATTATTATGGCAATATCCTCCTTGAGTCAATGCTCAAAAATATGGAGGTACAGTACAGGAACAAGTAATAACCTAACCGGTAACCTTAAACGCAGCACAATATCCGTAAATTCAATACATAAAAACTCAAAGCAAGGTAAGATTAACACATTATATTTTTTTTCGCTCTATTAATTGGGAATTATTTATTAAAAATATAAATTTGTTTAAAATCGCCTTTAACTGACTAATTTCCAAGCAAAAACTATAAAGTATTATTGTAATATATATTGCTATAAACGCGTATAAAAGCCCTCTACAAAAGCAATACTGTCAAATAACGCTTCAATAACATCAAAAATACAAACAAAAAAGCCGCTTTAAAAATTAAGCGGCTTTTGGTTTAAATATAAAATATTAACTATTTAACAGACCAATCAATAGTATCTTCTGCTTTTATAGGCACAACTTCAGAGTCGCCTAGGGTATAACTTGCAGGTACGTCCCATGGTTTTCTTTGTAATGTTATTGTATCGGCATTACGCGGCAACTCATAAAAGTCAGGACCAAAGTGGCTTGCAAATCCTTCAAGCATGTCCAAAGCTCCCGCTTCTTCGAATGCTTCAGCGTATAACTCAATAGCGGCATGGGCCGTATATGCACCAGCACAACCACAAGCAGCTTCTTTTTTATCTTTATAATGTGGTGCAGAATCAGTTCCTAAGAAAAACTTTTTATTTCCACTTATAGCTGCGGCCATTAATGCTTGCTGGTGAATGTTACGTTTGAGGATTGGCAAACAGTAATAATGTGGGCGAATTCCACCCGCTAACATATGATTACGATTATAAAGTAAATGATGAGCTGTAATTGTTGCTGCTACATTGCTAGGTGCATTAACTACAAACTCTACTGCATCTTTAGTTGTAATATGCTCTAGTACAATTTTAAGTTCAGGAAAGTCACTTACCACATCCCCTAAAATCGTCTCTAAAAATACTTTTTCACGGTCAAAAATATCAATTGATGAATCAGTAACTTCTCCGTGTACTAACAGCAACATACCTACTTCTTGCATTGCTTTTAAAACCGGGTAAATATTTTTGACTGATGTAACACCCGAATCAGAATTGGTTGTAGCGCCCGCAGGATACAGCTTTGCAGCTACTATTTTGCCCGTTGCTTTTGCTTTCTTTATTTCATCTGGTGTCGTTTTATCAGTAAGGTAAAGTACCATTAAAGGCTCAAAGGCACCTTGTGGGCCTGCTGCCATAATACGTTCTCGATAAGAAAGAGCGGTATCAGTACATGTTGCCGGCGGAACAAGGTTTGGCATAATAATAGCGCGACCCATGTATCTGCTAATGTCTCGTACAGTATCCTTTAGCTGGTCGCCATCACGTAAATGTACATGCCAGTCATCTGGGCGAGTGATAGTAAGGGTTGTTACAGAGTTTGTATTATTGCTTGTCATTACTTTGTTCCAAGGCTGAATTTATCCGATCATAGGCATATGATGTTTTCGAGTAAAGATTTTATTAAAAATAATGTATATGCTAATGACATTACCGAGTTGTGTAATTAAAGCTTAATACTCCAATTCAATTGGGATTAGCTATTGTTATTACTTACAATTAATTAAAGTCATTCGTCATAATAATTTACAGCCAATTAAAACCACTCATCGCTTTATTTTGTACAAAATCCAAGATTAGGTTAACTTAGCTACGTATTTAAAAATAAAAAGAATAATATAAATTGCCTATGTCTTACAAAAATGATGCCTCAAGAGCACTTGAGATAAAAACTGATCAACTGAGTATTATCAATCAATTTTCATCAAGCTTATTGCAACTAGACACACTAGACGAGCTATTTGAGTATGTTACAACGCACGTTGTTAACCGTTTAGGATTTGTTGATTGCGTTATTTACCTTGCCGATAACAATGCTTATACATTAAATCAAGTTGCCTCGATGGGTATTGCTCACGCCCGTGACAAATATCAAGCCGAACGTAAAGTAATACGTTTTAGTGAAGGAATTACTGGGGCTGTTGCAACTACTGGTAAAGCCGTAATTATCGATGATGTAACAAAAGATAGCCGTTATATCGCAGATGAGCGCCCTGCCCAATCAGAACTATGCGTCCCTCTTATATATAAAGAACAAGTTTTAGGTGTTATTGATTGTGAGCACCCTATTAAAGGCTACTTTACAAACGCACACCTTGAAATTCTTACAACAGTTGCCCACTTACTCAGTGCTAAAATTAACCAGGTAAATACGGTAAATAACTTACAAAAAACAGTTGAGCAACTTAACAACGCACAAAAATTAGAAAATAGCTTATTACAAATAGCCAACCTAACCTACAAAGCTAACGACTTAGATACCTTCTTTGAAGCCTTGCATTCAATTATCAATAACTTACTTCGTGCTGATAACTTTTTTATCGCTTTATATGACAAAAAAGTAGATATACTTGACCTTGTTTATATAGTCGAAGAAGGCATAAACACCAAAACACATCAAAAAATATCTAAAGAACAGCTAAAAGACACTGCTTCATATTACCTACTGCAAACAGAGCAAACCTTATTACTCAATAAAGATGCCTTTCAAAGTCATATAGATAACGGTGATTTTAAAATGGTAGGCAGACAATCAGAGTCTTGGTTGGGTGTTCCATTTAAAACAAGTGATCGTATAAGCGGTGTTATTGTTGTACAAAGCTACGATAAAACACTGCAATACAACGAACACGACAGCGCTCTTCTAACTTACGTAAGTCGCCAAATAAGTATGGCAATTGATAGACAACTAGCCCGACAAGAGCTCGAGCATAAAGCATTGCATGACGAGCTTACCGGCCTTGCTAACCGCTCATTACTCATTGAGAGAATAAAGCATGCTATTTTACGTTTAACGCGTGCTAAAAAAAGTACTAGCCATGCCCTGCTGTATCTAGATTTTGATCGTTTTAAAAGTATTAATGATTCGCTAGGGCATGAAGTCGGAGACCATTTTCTTATAAAAATATGCGACTTAATTAAAAGTACAGTACGAAGCACCGATACATTTGCTCGTTTAGGCGGTGATGAATTTGCTATTTTTATGGAAAATATCACACATAAAAACCAAGTTAATGAAGCTTTAAACCGAATTAAAAGCGCATTATCAAAACCTCTTAATGTAGATAGCCACTTACTTCAAGCCTCTACTAGTATTGGTATTGCCTATACCGACAACATAAACGATCAAGCTTATATATTACTGCAACAAGCTGATGCTGCTATGTATGAAGCAAAATCCACCGGGCGTGGACAAGTTAAGTTTTTTAATAACACGATGCGTAAAAAACTTAAAACCCATGCCGATATCGAAAACGACTTGCAACACGGTATAGAACACAACGAATTTGAACTCTATTTTCAGCCAATTTTTACAATTACCACAAGTGAGATTATTGGTTTTGAAGCACTTGTGCGCTGGCATCATCCTAAAAAAGGATTTGTACCACCTAATGACTTTATACCGATAGCTGAAACTACAGGGCAAATTATAAATCTTGATTTACATTTACTTGATTTAGCCGCTCAGCAGATTTCTAATTGGCACCAGCAAGGTCATCGCTTTTTGAAAGTAACGGTTAATGTATCGTCACGGCATTTTGCAAGCCTCGATTTTGTAGCGCAAATACATTCTATTTATAATAAATACCAATTACCTCTGGGTTCTTTATGTTTAGAAATTACCGAATCAGGCTTAATAGAAAATCTAGAACTCGCCACTCAAATAATAGAAGGTCTTTCACCTTTAAAAGTAAAATTGTGCCTTGACGATTTTGGAACGGGTTACTCGGCACTCGGCTACTTGCACCAACTGCCTATTCATATTTTAAAAATAGATAAAAGTTTTATTGACCACCTACAAGATTCCACCAATCCACTTGTTGAAGCCATTTTATCACTTGCGCAATCATTAAAACTTGAGGTTGTTGCTGAAGGGATAGAAACACTTGAACAATTAGCCATTTTACAATCCACCGCGTGCGACTATGGCCAAGGTTTTTTAAAGTCAAAACCGGTCACAGCCAAAGAAGCCATATTACTTATTAATAAGCCCTTATAAAAAAGCCAGCGAGTAGGTCGCTGGCTTAGGTATTACGTATATACTCATCCATTAAACTAAAGCTAAAAAGCAAAATGACTTTAGTTTTTAAACCACAACCTAAAGTAACCATTCCCCACCCCACACAGTTATTTATATAGTCAAAATTCACACTGAGGTGAAGCACACCGCAATCGATATACTTAAAATACAACGTGAAGCAAACTCATCTAAAACTCATCAAACCAGTTTTTGAATGACTTTTATCGTTACTAATTCTAATATTTTCGCGATTCATAGCAACAAACTGCAATAAACCACAATAAATCGCAAACTTTTAGCCATCTAGACGTTGAAACGTTTTTTGTATAGGCGTAGTATGTGGTTAATCTGAGCTGAACTCACTTTTCCCATGAGAATTTTTAAAGATGATTGGTATTAAACATTTAAAAACCATAGCAACCCTAAAAGAAACAGGATCTTTGGTTAATACAGCACGAGAGTTATTTTTGACACAGTCTGCTTTGTCTCATCAAATCAAAGATTTAGAGAATAAATTAGATTGCCAATTATTTGAGCGTAAAACTCAACCAGTCCGCTTTACCCCTCAGGGAATGCTATTACTTGAGTTAGCTCACGAAATATTACCAAAAATGGAAGCGACTAAATGCCGTTTGAAAGAAAGCTTAAATCAGCCTATTTCTCAACTGCGTTTAAGTGTGGAATGCCATGCATGTTTTCATTGGTTGTTGCCTACTATTAAAGAATTTAATAACTTTTGGCCTGATATAAAAATTGATTACGAGCGCGGCTTTAGTTACGACGCTATTCCTGACTTACTAAGCGATGAGCTCGATTTAGTTTTAACATCTGACATACGTGAACCCGACACATTAGAATACGCGCACTTATTTGATTTTAAATTGAAGCTTATTGTGGCACCGGATCATGAACTTGCTAAAAAAGCGTATGTAACAGCGCTTGATTTAAAAAACGAAACTATTATTTCATACCCTATCCCGCGTGAACGCCAAGATATATTTAAGCATTTCATTCAAAATGCACGTTTTGACGGTACGTTAAAAACGGTTGACCAAGGATTACTTATTTTTCAACTAGTAAGTGCCGGCATGGGCGTTGCCGCTTTACCTGATTGGCTAGTTACACCTTATGAAAGCCAAGGCTTAATTAAATCAATTCCTTTGGGCGCTCTTGGCCTTACTCGTCCTATGTATTTAGCGATGAAAAAAGACATGAAAGATAACCCTGTTTATCGTCACTTTTTAAATACGTGTAAGCTAAATAACGGTCGATAATCATCAATATAATGAGTAATATCGCTGTAATTAACCCTACAGCGTTTAACTCTTATGTTTGTTATTAAAAAAATGATTGGTGGCTTACTTATGCCACTGCCTCTATTTGGTTTATTTGCGTGCCTGATGCTCCTACTCGCATTTAAAGGCCGCAAATCAGCTCTCTTCTTATCTACTTTAAGCTTAATTGTATTACTTGCATTGAGCACACCCTTTATCGCCAATTTAATTATCCAAAATAATGAATCTACGTCGCTTGCATTTAATACCCTAAAGCATCCAAAAATAGACAAAATAGTTGTACTAGGTTGCGATATAAACCCAAATCCTGCACTCAGTGCTAATAATCAATTAGGTAATTGTGCGCTAACGCGCTTAGTCGAAGGTGTAAAACTGGCAAAGCACTACCCTAATGCAGAGCTTATAGTGTCAGGCGGGGGTTATCAAAATACCACTAATAGCGGGCTTATGTATCAAACGGCAATTAGTTTAGGTGTTAATAAGAGTCGTATATTCCAAAACCCAAAAGCAATGGATACAGGTGAAGAAGCTAAGTTACTGGCATCAAAATTAGTCGACTTTAAGGTTGCACTAGTAACATCTGTACTGCACATGCCACGCGCAAAAGACTTATTTAATGCTCAAGGTATTGAAGTCATAACCGCAGCCACTGATTATCATAATTTTGCTGCACTTCCATGGAGCAAACAGTTTATTCCCAATGCTCATGCCTTACTTGTGGTTACGCAATACAGTCACGAAGTAGTAGGAAACACATGGATAAGTTTGCGCCGCTGGATAGATCCAGAGGCGCTGTAACTCATTTCGTCTAACTAACCTGAACTCTGGATAATAAAATCTATCTCAAGTAGCGTTCAGGTTAACTAATAGATAGCCTAGTTAAACTGGGTTATCTATATCTATAAATGTCACATCAAAACCATGCTCTTGAGCAAGTAACTCACCCAGAGCTTTTACACCATAGCGCTCTGTTGCATGATGCCCTGCGGCAAAAAAATCAATGTTTTGCTCACGAGAACTATGAATTGTCTGCTCCGATGCCTCACCCGTTAAATAAGCATCAATGCCTTGCTCTGCAGCTAAATCAATATATCCTTGCCCACCACCGGTGCACAGTGCAATGGTTTCAATTTTTGTTGAACGTACTAAGCTTGTGAGCGGGGTTCGATTTAGCACTTTTGCAATTTTATCTGCAAAATCTTCACCACTTAATGGTGTTTTTAAACGCCCTTTCATTGCTACGCTATTTGAAGTTGGCTCTAGCCCTGTTTCAATTTCAATATCCAATAACTTTGCAAGTTGCGCGTTATTGCCAACTACTGGATGAATATCGAGTGGTAAGTGATAGCCAAATAAATTAATATCGTGTGCTAATAACGCACCTATACGACGCTTTTTCATTCCCGTTATTGGTTGGGATTCCCCTTTCCAAAAAAATCCATGGTGAACTAAAATAGCATCTGCTTGTTGCTCAATGGCAGCATCTATTAAAGCTTGACTTGCGGTTACACCCGTCACAATTTTTTTAATTTCGTTTTTACCTTCAACTTGTAAGCCATTTGGGCAAAAATCTTTAATTAAATGAGGTTTTAAAATGTCATTTAGGAGTTGGTTAAATTCTCTACGTTGCATATAACTTACCTTACTTAGCACTGAATTTTGTGCAAATTTTGGCGTTTATAGCCCTAAAATGGAAGGAAAATCGCAAAAAATTGAAAAACTGTTTTAAAATAGGTATAAATACCTCTTCTTTATCTGTGTTCACAACGTATAGGGTCTCTGATGAGCAAACTAGACAAAACAGAAGTGTTATCTGCCTTTGAAGCAGCGTACGAAACTGCCAATGGTAAAAAACCTGAAATCACAACTAAACCTGGTTGGTACAGCATTGATGGCGGTAAAAATTTACGCCTAGCTGACGTAGCAGAGCTTACTAAAAAGTTAAACTCTGGTAAAACAACTAAAACGAAAAAACCAAAAGCAGCTGCGCCTGTTAAAGCACAGAAAAAAGCGCCATTCACTGTTGTTACCGAAAACGAAGAAGGTTACACAGCGGAAGAACTTTGGATTGTAATTTTAGCTCGTAAAGATCATGACTGTCGCTTACCGCGCGGTGTTGTTTAATCAACATTTATGATTTTTAAAAGAAACCGCGTTAAGCGGTTTTTTTATGTGCGCGATTTACCGTGGAAGACAGTAACCACTTTGCAGCAAAGCCACAAATAACAATGAACATCGTCCCGACTAATACTGGCATAATTAAAAAGTCCCAACTTTGTCCAGATACAATAATCAGAATAGGGTTAGCACCCGCCGCAGGGTGCACTGTTTTAGTAAGCATCATGAGTGTAATTGCAAAACCAACGGCTAATGCAATAGATACACTCCCGTCACCAACATAGGTTACAAAAACGATCCCCACTAATGCTGTTAAAAGATGACCAAAAATCACATTTTTTGGTTGTGCTAATGGGCTATTTGGTATGCCAAATACAAGTACTGCCGTTGCGCCAAAAGGTGCCATTAACCACAGTCCATAGCCTCCAATATTATTCAGCCAAGATAAAAAACCCAATACTAGCGCTGAAAAAAAGCCAGCAACACAGGCTAATTTAATATCTTCAATATTCATGCTACATCCTTAAATAAAAGCAGACAGACTTGTCTACCTGGCAATGATAGACAAGTCTGTCTACTTATGTCAAGATACCTTTCAGCTAATATTTAGGGGGTTTTATGAATAAACGAGAGCAAATTATTACAACAGCACTTAATCTCTTTTATAGCAAAGGCTTACATGCTGTGGGTATTAATGAAATTCTAGCCGTTTCAGGTATCGCTAAAAAAACGCTTTATAATCACTTCGCAAGCAAAGATGAGCTAATACTTGCTTGCTTAGCCACACGTGATAAAAATTTTAATAATTGGCTAGAACAAGTCTGTGATAAACAAAGCGCCCTTGACGTTGCTAATGGATTATTTAAAGGTTTAGAGAGCTGGTTTAATAGTGGAGTGCCGGAATTGGGCGATTTTAATGGATGCTTCTTCATAAACGCAGCAGCAGAATATCCACTCGCAGCGCATACTATTGCAATACAGTGTAAGGCACATAAACAAGCTGTATTTAAAATTATATTGAATTCTTTACTTGCCACTCCTCAGCTAAAAAATAATAAAGCTAAAGCCGAAAATGTCGCACAAACATTATTTACTCTAAAGGAAGGGCTTATATGCCAAGCACGTGTCATGCATACTCAACCACTTATTATGCCAAGCACTGCTTTGCTAAAACACATAATACAAAGCTAAAAAAAGCGGCTATGTAGCCGCTTTAAAAAGTTTAAAATAAATTACAGTTCTTCAAAATAAAGTGGTTCGCGTTCTTTTTTACCCACTTCATTCATTGTCTCTGCATTAAATAGTCGACCATTGATCATGGTGTAATCTACTTTATCCGAATCTCGAATGTCTTTAAGCGGATCGCCATCTATAACCATTAAATCAGCCAGTTTGCCCACTTCAAGCGAGCCTACGTTTTTATCAAGCCCTAAATACTTAGCCGGATCGAGTGTTGAAGCACGTATTGCCTCAAGCGTTGTCATTCCGCCTTGTGCAAACATCCACATCTCCCAGTGTGCACCTAAGCCTTCACGCTGACCGTGAGCACCTAAGTTAACTAATACACCTAGGTCTTGCAGCTCAGCAGCAACGCGTGCGTTATTAAAGTGATTATAGTGATGATCGGGCGCTTTAATGCGGCGCATAGAGCGCGGTAATAATTGATTTTTTGGCACAAATTTACTTAAACGCGGATGATTCCACACATCAGTTTTATCGTACCAGTAATTTTCACCCCAAATGCCACCATAAGCCACTACAAGTGTTGGTGTATAGCCAACATCACTTTGCGACCATAACTGCTTTATATCGTCGTATATGTTCTCTACAGGGATTGAATGCTCGATACCTGTGTGTCCATCTACAATCATACTTAAGTTATGTTGTAATAATGAGCCACCTTCAGGGACAACCATCATTTCAAGTTCACGACCTGCTTCAATAACTTGTTGGCGCTGCTCACGACGTGGTTGATTATACGACTTAACACTAAATGCACCTACTTTTTTAAGGCGCTCTAAATGAAATTTAGCATCGTCTAACGAGTCAATATGCGAAGTATAACCTGGCATATTTGCGCCATATAAAATAGTACCCGTTGAGAAAATACGCGGGCCAACAATCATGCCTGCCTTTTGCATTTCGCTTGCGGTAAATATTTCAGAGGTATCGTTTGATGGATCGTGAATTGTAGTAACACCTAGCGCTAAACCTGCAAAGTTTTTCCAGTTTTGCTCAGGTATAATTTCGTCACTTGCTTGCGAGCCATGTGCATGAGCATCAACAATACCAGGCATAATAGTTTTACCTGTTACATCAATAACCTCAGCACCTTTAGGAATACTTATATCGCTGGCTGTACCAATTGCTTTAATATGCTTGCCATCAGTGATAATTACACCATTTTCAATAACCTTTTCGCCGTCCATAGTTATAATTTTTGCACCAGTGAGCGCAATCATACCTTTAGGCTCTGCCATTTTTTTACTGAAGCCGATATTATCGCCACTTTTCACTTTAAAGTCGGCATCTTCGGCTTTGTTAATAGCAAACATCCCATCAAGGCTTGCATGATAAAGCTCAGGCCCTAATGTCCAATAAAGCGTGTTGCTCTTAGCGCTCCAACTAATGTTTTCACCAGCACGTACCGATAACTGCTCTATTGGGAATTGACTGTCTTTAGGCCCAATATTAATTGTTTTACCACTTTGTACAAACGGTGTTACAAATACTTTAAATCGCTCAGCAAAAGCGAGATATTGCCCATCTGGTGATACTCTAAATTCTGTCGCATGTTCTGACTCGTATAGTTTACGAACTTTTTTACTTTCAAGCTCAACTACACTAAGCGTTGGTTTTGGCCAAGGACTCATTATAAAAACGCGATCGTTTGCATCTCCAAATTGTGGTTGATAACCACTTTTTGAAATAAGCTCACTTTTACCGCCTTTTGCGCTTACGCTATATATACCAGGATTAAGTGACCACTTAGGGTTTAAAATACTGCCGCCAGTGGCTTTACGATAAACAACCGTCTTTCCATCTGGGCTAAAAATTGGCTCTACATACTTGCCCGGCTGCGTTGTAATGGTATCGCCACGGCCACTGCGCGCAGACACAACCCTTACAGACCCTTGTTTGTTATCATCCCATGTGGTGTAAACTATTTTTTTACCATCGCGAGAGTACTGTGGAAATAATTCGTAATGATCTGTTTGCTTTGTTAAACGCTTAATTTTACCCGACTCTAAATCACGTTTATAAATATGCCCAAGCGCTTCAAATATTGCAGTTTTGCCATCTGGGCTTACTTGCACATTACGCAGCATTTTTACATCAAATTCATCAGTATCTAAGTTTTGTGTAAATCGCACTGCTTTTTGAATTTTTTTACTTGTTTGCACTTTAAAAGGTATGGTTTTAACAGATTTGTCTGCAACATCTAGCTTGTGAATTGTGCCACCAGCCCAAAATACTAACTCTTCGTTATCGGGTGTCCATGCAATGGTTGGGTATACACCATGAATAGCCCAGGTTTCTTGCATATCTCGCTCAAGCTTATCGTAAAGCTTAGTGTGCTCACCGCTAGTTAAGTCATATAAATACAAGCTAGTTTGAAAATCATCACGCTTTATATAAGCAAGCTTTTTACCATCTGGTGATGGTGTAGGCCTAATAGCACCGCCCATCGTATCGATTACCGTTTCAATTTCACCCGTTTCGCGGTCGTAGCGCTTAATTTTATAAATACCCGCTACAGAATCTTTTGAATAATGAAAGGTTTTACCGGGTGTTGCATCATGCGAAAAGTATACATAACGACCATCAGGTGAAAACATTGGCTCACCTAAATCTTTTTGATCGTTCTCGCGTTTTGTAAGCTGTACGCCCTTACCACCCGCTTTGTGATACAACCACACTTCACCTGCTCCCAATGAGCGGCTAGCTGTAAAGTGTTTACGCGCAACTAAGTAGTCTCCATCAGGACTCCATGCAGGACTATTTAGTAATCTAAAGGTTTCATCGGTAACAGCGTGTTGATTTTCACCATTTAAGTCCATTATCCAAATGTTATCGCCACCACCTTGATCGGAGGTAAACGCAATACTTTTGCCGTTAGGACTAAAGCGTGGTTGCATTTGCCATGCAATATCAGAGGTGAGCTTTGTAGCTGTCCCCCCACTCATTGGCATAGTGTAAATATCGCCAAGTAAGTCAAACACCACGGTTTTACCATCAGGGCTAATATCTATATTCATCCATGTGCCCTGCTCAACGCTAATTGCAGCGTCAACAAATTGCCCCTTAGGTGAATCTACTTGCCATTTTTGTTCGTCTTTTTCAGCGGCATTTACCTGCCCTATCGCTAATGACACCGACAGCGCCAATACTGTATGAAGCATTTTTTTCATGCGTTTCTCGCTTGTTATTGTTGCAGTAAAAACTATTTCACATGATTGCAACAAAAACAAACGCAACTTGCCAGCGTTATATGATAAAGCGCGGTTTATGTAGGTTTAATGCCAAACAATAGGGTCAAATTGATAGTAATTAACTAGCATACTATAAATTTCAGGATCGTATCGGCGCAGCTCTGCGGGTTTTTCGAGGAAGGTTTCGGTGAGTACAGCAAAAAACTCAGCTTCGTTAGTCGCACCATAGCTGTGAATAACATGCGGCATGCTATAGGCAACATGGCTTTTTAACTGGGTGAAAGCGCGACTAAATACTCTGCCCCACTCTTTGTAATCTGCTGAGCTTTTTAAAATGGGTGTGCCCGTTGTTTTACCTGTTTCTTGATCGAGTTGATGCGCAAACTCATGAAATACCAAGTTATGTCCATCGCTTGGTAAACGATTACCCTCAAGTACATCATGCCAGCTTAAAACGAGCGTGCCGCCAGGCCATGACTCGCCTAGTCTTACCGTATTATGGTAACTCACAAGTCCTGCACTATCGCGAGTTGATTGCGCAGCGTAATAAGCACTTGGATATAATAAAATTTCTTTTACATTTCTATATAACGGCCACGGTTTATTAAGTACTAATACACACGCATCGGCGGCAACAATTAA
>NZ_AUTP01000039.1:0-2322 GCF_000498075.1 Pseudoalteromonas sp. TAB23 | reverse complement strand
GTTTATCGGCTGATATGTTTGTTGCCATAAAGCCTGATATCGAAATTTTAAATACAGGTAGTGCATCAAAACAGTTTAAATACGTAATTGATTTTAAAGCAGTTGAAAAAGTACTAGCAAACGACAGCAGTATAAGCGCGCTGTGCGTATCACGCCCTACCAACCCAACAGGTAATGTAATTACCGACGATGAAGTAAAACACCTTGATTTGCTCGCTAAGCAATATGGTCTTCCACTCATTATTGATAACGCGTACGGCGATCCGTTCCCAGGTTGTATTTACACCGACGCAAACCTAACGTGGAACTCAAACATTATTTTATGTATGTCACTTTCAAAACTTGGCCTACCAGGTTTACGCAGCGGTATTGTGGTTGCAAACAATGAGATTATTAAAGCAATTGGCCGCGTAAATGGCAGTATGGTTTTATCGCCAAATAGTATTGGCCCAAGCTTAGTGACACGCTTAATTAACGACAACGAACTACTCCCACTGTGTCGTAATGTTGTACTGCCTTTTTATCGTAATAAAGCACACATAGCGATTGAATTGTTTGATGAAGTATTTGCCGAACTGCCTGTTTATTTGCACAAAGTTGAAGGCGCATTTTTTATGTGGCTGTGGTTTAAAGATGCAAAAATGACAAGCGAGGTGTTGTATCAAAAGCTTAAAGAGCAAGACGTGTATGTGATCCCAGGTCACAACTTTTTTATCGGCATTGACGACAGCTGGGCGCACAAGCACGAGTGTATTCGTATTAACTATGCTACCGATGCAGATATCCTAAAAAAAGGCTTAGAAGCGATTAAAAACCTAATAAAGTAAATATACTGATGCCGATATTAATATCGGCATCAGTCATTTAACTCGCTTATATATTCGTTTAAAATTCATGCAAACGCACTGTATCCCCTTTAAATTTATATACAAGTTGGTATCCTACTCGACCTTTTTTAATAGCAATTCGCTTAATTAAGTGATCTATTCTGAGGTGAGAAAATCGTGTCGATAACCAGGCAAAAATTTCGTTATTTAGTTGTCCTATATCAGAAATTTTTAACGCAGTTAGCGTCAGATTTAATCCCTCAAATTGATTAAGTATTATTGCGGATTGGTATAACATATGCTTATTAAAAAAGAACCAGTCAAGGGGCGACTATCGCTGCAGGGCACTTAGTTTAAGTGGCAGCAATAACACAATCGGCATCGCGTATAAATATTGGTTTTAAACGTTAGATGTAACTTTAAATAGCAACATGCAATAGCACTATTAAGGTCAATTATGCGATTAGGACCAGGACTACTTGTCACCGCTGCCTTCATTGGACCAGGTACCATTACTACCGCCAGCGTGGCAGGTGCAAACTTTGGTTTTGCACTTATATGGACATTACTGTTTTCAGTAGTTGCCACTATATTATTACAATCTATGGCGGCGCGCCTTGGCGTTGCTACCGGGCAAGATTTAGCTCAAGCGCTAAGAGCACATATTCAAACGCCTTTATTTAAATCTTTAGCTATATTTTTAGTTATTAGCGCCATTAGCGTGGGCAGTGCAGCTTATGAAGCGGGTAACTTAAGTGGCGCTAGCATGGGATTAATTGAAATATTCCCTCAAGTTAGCTCCCAACTATGGACACCACTTATTGCTTTTTTTAGTGCTGCTTTACTTTATAGCGGCAAACATAAAGTGGTGGAAAACGCGCTAATTTTACTCGTTATTTTAATGAGCTTAGTGTTTATCTCAACACTTGTAATGGCAGCCCCTTCACTGGGTGATGTATTTGCTGGTTTTATTCCTAGTATGCCTGAGGGCTCTATTACGACAATATTGGCATTAGTTGGCACTACCATTGTGCCGTATAACTTATTTTTACACTCCGGCGTGCTCGCTGCTAGACACGACAGTAACAGCGATATGCAAAAAGTGATTAAACAAACAAATGTTGATACAGGCCTATCAATCACTTTAGGCGGTGTGATCACTTTAGCTATTTTATCTACAGCTTCAGTCGCATTTTATGGCACCGATGCGGGGCAAATTAGTGCAGCTAACATGGCCGTGCAGCTAGAGCCATTGCTTGGCGATGCCGCTCATTACTTTTTTGCTATTGGCTTATTTGCTGCAGGTTTAACAAGTGCGATTACAGCGCCACTTGCGGGTGCTTACGCCGTGTGTGGCATGTTAGGTTGGTCAAACGATATGGGTAACTCACGTTTTAAAGGCGTTGCTATAGTTATTTTATTGTTTGGTGCTGCGGTGGCGTCACTCGGTTTAGACCCTGTCGCGGTAATTATATTCGCGCAAGCGGCTAACGGG
>NZ_AUTP01000038.1:0-537 GCF_000498075.1 Pseudoalteromonas sp. TAB23 | reverse complement strand
CAGCCAATATTTGTCTATACGATACACTGAGCGACTTGCTGAAGCTGGAATTCAAGCGTCTGTAGGCAGTGTGGGTGACTCTTATGACAATGCATTGGCTGAAACAATAAATGGATTATTTAAAACAGAGATTATTCGCAGAAATGGCCCGTGGAAGAATGTTGATGCTGTTGAATACGCAACGTTAGAGTGGGTCAATTGGTTTAATAATCAACGCTTATTATCTTCAATTGGGTATATTTCACCAGCTCAATATGAAACAGACTACTATGATAATTTAAACGAGTCAGGTAAAGTGGCCTGACTTAAACAAACTGGTCTCCGATGAACTCGGGGCGATTCACTTACTGAATTAGATCAGAAAGAAATTCACTCAGATCAGCTGGACTAGTTTTAAAACTCGGTCGCTTGCGGCCGAGATTTTTGTTGTTTGCCCAGCAAAGCTGGCAAACCCGATAGGCTGAAAGATGCCTTATCACCCCGACTAAGGGGAAGATAATCCGAATGGCAAGGGCGTTATTGGCTAACGATAGGGTC
>NZ_AUTP01000037.1:0-563 GCF_000498075.1 Pseudoalteromonas sp. TAB23 | reverse complement strand
TTTCTACAGCCGAAGTATCGGTGCCGCCGCGTCCAAGCGTTGTAATATTGCCCTCAATATCACGTCCCTGAAACCCAGCAATAATAGCAATACGATTATGCTCAAGCTCATGCTTTAAGCGCGTAGCAGCAACCTCAGCAATACGAGCTTTACCAAACATATTGTCGGTTAGAATATTGACTTGATCGGCTAATAAGCTTACAGCTGAATGGCCACGTTTGATAATAGCCATAGCAAGCAGTGATACAGAAACCTGCTCTCCGGTGCTAATAAGTACATCTAGTTCACGGCTACTCGGGCGAGTATCAATTTGTTTGGCGAGGTTAATTAAGCGGTTGGTTTCTCCCGACATAGCAGAGAGAACCACAACCACTTGATGTCCTTGTTGTCTGGTTTTAACAACAAGGTCGGCGACTGCTTCAATTCGCTCTATTGAGCCGACCGAAGTGCCACCGAATTTTTGAACAATAAGCGCCACTTAGGCTTAAGTACGCTCAGTTAACCAGGCTGTAACGCTATCTAGTGCAGCAGCAAGGTTTTGTGGCTCACTACCACCGGCTTGT
>NZ_AUTP01000036.1:0-868 GCF_000498075.1 Pseudoalteromonas sp. TAB23 | reverse complement strand
TTTGTAGTGCCTGCCGACGCAAAAGGCGTGGAATACGGCAAAGCCGAAGAAAAAATGGGTTGGAATGCACAACCTACACGCCTAATTAGCTTTGAAGATGTGCGCATTCCGGCGCATAACTTGTTAGGCGCAGAGGGAGAAGGCTTTAAATTTGCGATGCAAGGCCTTGATGGCGGTCGAATTAACATTGCCACATGTTCAATTGGTACAGCGCAAGCGGCGCTTAATACAGCCCGTGAATATTTAAAAGAACGTACACAATTTGGTAAACCATTAGCTGCGTTTCAAGCATTGCAATTTAAAATTGCCGATATGAACACCGAGCTTGTAGCTGCGCGCCAAATGGTAAGGCTTGCTGCATTTAAACTTGATAATAACGACGTTGAAAAAACCACTTACTGCGCCATGGCTAAACGCTTTGCTACTGATGTTGGCTTTACCGTGTGTAACGACGCACTGCAAATTCATGGTGGTTACGGTTACATAAAAGAATACCCGCTTGAGCGCCATGTACGTGATGTACGTGTTCATCAAATTTTAGAAGGCACTAACGAAATTATGCGTGTGATTATAGCGCGCCGAATTTTAGCTGAGTCTGCAAACGACGTTTTATAAGGAGCAATGTATGTCAGAATCTAAATCTAATCCGAGTATTGAACTAACAACCGAAGGTCATGTTGCTATTTTAACGATGTCTAACCCGCCAGCAAACACCTGGACAAAAGACACCCTAGTTGATTTAAAAAATACCGTTAATGAGCTTAATAATAATAAAAATATTTATGCATTAGTACTGACAGGTGAAGGCGAGAAGTTTTTTAGCGCAGGTGCCGACCTAAACGTATTTGCTGGTGGCGATAAAGGCGTA
>NZ_AUTP01000035.1:0-8528 GCF_000498075.1 Pseudoalteromonas sp. TAB23 | reverse complement strand
CAACTAAATAGCGAATTTTTTGCCTAGCTATCAACACGTTTTTCCGCCCTCAAAATAGACCACTTAATTAAGCGAATTGGTATTAGTTTATCATTCGGATATAGCATTATTTAAAGCTTATATCATCTAGCACTAATCCCTTTACCCTCAGCTTGCGCCAACTGAATGTATTTACGCTCAACCAGCTGCGAAACCGGCACGAGCTCAAAACCTTGCTTAGTTAGCTCGGGTAAGGCATGACGTAAAAATTCGATTGTTTCTGGGTAGGGATGAGCAATTGCAATAGCGGAATTATGAGTGATGGCTAGTTTTTTTAATTCTTCAAGCCTTAGCTGCAGTTGTTCTGGTGTAGTTATATTGTCTAAGAACACTTGGCGACTAATATTGGCAACACCTAAAAAGTTAGCAGCATTTTGTGCTTGGCTTAAATCGGTTGTGCGGCTATCTAAAAAATATAAATGGCGCTTTTTAAGCACTTCCATTGTCCACTTCATAGCTTGGCTTTGCTGCGTAAGCGCTGAGCCCATGTGGTTATTAACGCCTTTAACTTGCGGTAAACTAGCGAGAGCGGTTCCTAGAGTTTGCTGAAGCTGCTCTTTATTCATATTTAAAGTAAGCGCGCCAGGTCCGAGTTCTTTACCGTTAAGTGCCTGCATAGGTACATGAAGTAATAACTCTTTATTTGATTGACTAGCAAGCGTTGCAAAAATTTGCGAATAAGGAGTATGGGGCAAAATTGAATACGACAATTGCCCTGGTAAGGAAAGGAACTCTAAGTCCCGTTGATGATAGCCTATATCGTCTATCACTATTGCTATTTGTTTAGCGCTAATTGTTGCTGAGCTAAAACAAATAGCTAATATTAGCCATTTTATTATTTTCACGTTTATAGTTTTTATTATCTTTTTTAGCTTTGTTTAACAGCTTATACAAGCTATTGCATGCTGAGTAATTGTTTTGCTTTAACTAACTGTAAGTCGGCTAAGTTACCAGTAAGTAATTGCGTGTTACTGTTAGTGTGTTCATTTTTTATTATAACGGCTTTATTACTTTGTGAAAGGTTTGTTTGATTAACCGCCACATCTGGGGTTATTCCTATACCATCAATCGATTTACCTAACGGCGTAAAGTATTTAGCTGTGGTGAGCTTTAATGCGGTATTGCCATCACCTAGCGGAATGAGCGATTGTACAGAACCCTTCCCAAAAGATTGACTGCCAACAACGGTTGCTCGTTTATTATCTTTTAGCGCTGCTGCAAGTATTTCGGCTGCAGAGGCTGAGTTTTCGTTTATAAGCACAACAATGGGGGCATTTTTTAGAATGTCTCCACGCTTTGCATAAAATGCTTGGTTGGCATCGTAAAAACGTCCTTTAGTAGTCACTATAGTGCCACTTTGTAAAAATAGGTCTGATACCGCTACTGCGCTTTGTAATGTACCCCCTGGGTTATCACGTAAATCAATTACTAAGCCTTTAAGTGGGTAACCAAAGTGGCTTTGCAGGGCAGCAACTTGCAGAGCAACCTCATGCAATGTGTGGTTAGAAAAATTATTGATAGCTATATAACCAGTACCAAAATCTAGAAGTTCGCTTGTTACGCTTTCGAGGTTTATTTGGCGGCGTGCTACATGAAACGTGAGTGGGTTTTTATTGTTATCACGACTTATAATTAGCTCTATATTTGAAAATTTACTGTCTCTTATTAGTGTTGCTACTTCATCGATTGTAAGGTTTTGGGCTGCTTGGTTGTTTACACTTACAATAATATCGCTTGGCAAAATACCCGCTGCTTTTGCGGGGGAGTTATTAACCACATTAACAATAGTCATATTCTCGTCGATATTTTTAACCTCAATACCAATACCTGTATAGCGCCCGTTTGTGTTATCAAATAATGAGGTTAGTTCGTGCTCATTTAAGTATTTAGAGTAAGAGTCGAGCTTTGAATATAAGCGCTCAAACTGTTGGCTATTATATTTAATGTGGTGGCTATTTTGTAAGGTGAGATCTTCAACGTAGTAGGCATGGATGTTAAAGAGTATTTCGTCTATTTGTTGTCTTTTAAGATCTTTAATCGAGCTTGCTAGTACGTTACTAGAAAAAGCGATTAAGGTTAGTAATACAAGTAAATACAGACTTATATAAAAGCCTGTATTTTTTTGATCAATGGTAATTACTGCAGTTTTTTTAGTTGTCATCAGCTGCTCCAGAGCGGTGCAGCGATTTATTTAATTAAATGCGTTTGCACCATTTTACAGGATTTACTGCGCGTCCTTTGTGGCGTATTTCAAAGTATAGACCAGAACTAGCTTGTCCGCCGCTTTGGCCAACTAAAGCAAGGGTTTCGCCTTCGCGTACCATGTCGCCTACATCTCTTAGCAGTGTTTGGGCATGACCATATAGGCTCATAAAACCTTCACCATGGTCTACAACAATTACCCAACCATAGCCCTTTAGCCAATCGGCAAATACAACTTGGCCGTTATGTACGCTATTAATATTAGTGCCTTCTTTTGCACCAATTAATACGCCTTTCCAATCAATACCACCATGTTTACGTTGGCCGAATGTGTGCTCTAACTTGCCTTTGCTCGGCCAGTCTAATTTGCCTTTGTTTTTATTTAGGCCCAGTAATTCAATTTTCTGTGTTTTTTCTTTTTCGAGTTCTTCAATTGTTGCTACTAAAGTTTGTTGGTTTTCTTTTAAATAGTTTATTGAACTTTTGGTGCTGTTGAGCTGAGCTTGTAAATTTTTAAGATTAGCTTGGCGTTCACTTTGTGCATTAAGCAATGCAGTTTGACGTCTTTTTTGCTCATCAAATAAAAGCGCTAGTTTTTCTTGTGTTTTAACAAGCTCTTCTTGGTTTTGTACTATTTGCTGTTGAAGGTCTTTTAGATCTTCAATTTGTTCAATACGGGCTTTATTTAAGTAGTTGTAATAACTAAGTGTGCGCTCAAATTTTGCAGTGTCTTCTTGATTTAACAGCATTTTAGAGTAGTCGTCGCCACCGGCCATATAGGCGCTTTTAAGTTGCGCGGCTAAAATTTTCTGAAATTGAGTGTGCTTTTTATCGAGCTCATCGGCTTTATTTTGTAGCTCTTTTTGCTGTGTTTTAGTCTCTTTTACAGATTGTTCTGCCATGTTAAGTGCTTTAGCATTTTTAGCTATATCGAGTTCATGGCTTTTTAGGTTTTTTTGTAGCGACGCTATTTTTTTTCTTTGGGCGTTATACTCAGCTTGGCTTTGCTCAAGTGCATTTTGAACTTCTGATAAGTCTTTTTTAGTACGATCCTCATTAGCAACTGCAGATGCAGTCACTAATGAAGTTAGTATTAAACCGCACTTAATTAACCGGTTAATACGTCTATTCATGTGTCATTTCAACATCATGATAGGCGTACCAGTCATTTCGCTTGGTTGCTCCATGCCCATTAAGTGAAGCATTGTAGGGGCTACATCGCTTAATGCCTTACCTTGCATAGGCTCTGCATCGCGACCAACATAAATAAAATGTACCGGTTCACTAGTATGGGCAGTATGCGCTTGGCCTGTTTTAAGATCAGCCATTTGCTCAGCATTACCATGATCGGCTGTTATTAGTGCTTCACCACCAAACTCTTCAAGTGCATCAACAACACGTCCGATACAGCTATCTACAGCTTCACAAGCTTTAACAGCGGCTTCAAATACGCCTGAGTGACCAACCATATCGCCGTTAGGGTAGTTACAAATAATAGCATCGTATTTACCGCTTTTAATTGCTGCTACTAGCTTGTCGGTTAGCATTTCTGAGTTCATTTCAGGTTGTAAGTCGTAGGTTGCAACTTGCGGCGAAGGAATTAGCTCGCGTGTTTCGCCTTCAAATTCACTTTCGCGTCCGCCACTAAAGAAAAACGTAACGTGTGCGTATTTTTCGGTTTCTGAAATGCGAAGCTGTGTTTTGTTATTTTTTTCAAACCACTCACCAAGTACGTTTACTAACGGTGTTGAACCAAAGGCAATAGGTGCATCTATATCGGCTGCATACTCTGTCATCATTACAAATGCACTAAGCTCTGGCGTTCTTTTTCTTGCGAATCCATCAAAATCAGGCTCAACAAAAGCGCGAGTAATTTCGCGGGCTCTATCTGCTCTAAAGTTGGCAAAAATTAGAGTGTCGCCATCGTTTATTGAAGCAGGAGCGGCGCCTGTTGGTGTAATGGTTGTAGCGGCCACAAATTCGTCGTTTTCGTCGCGCTCGTACGCTGCATTAAGTGCCTCTACGCCGTTATCAAAATTAAAGTCACCTTCAGCTAATGCAATTACGTTGTAAGCTTTTTCTACGCGGTTCCAACGGTTGTCTCTGTCCATTGCGTAGTAGCGGCCAATAAGTGACGCCAAACGACCGCATTTAAGTTCGCTAAATAACGCTTCAATACGTTCGATTGACGCTTTAGCACTACGTGGAGGTGTATCGCGGCCATCTAAAAAGCCATGAAAGTAAACTTCTTTAGCGCCACGTTTTGCAGCAAGTTTTATGCTAGCAACTATGTGGTCTTCATGGCTATGCACACCACCTGGGCTTAAAAGACCCATTATGTGGACTGCTTTTCCTGCACTTATCGCTTTATCTATGTTTTCAACTAAGGCTGGGGTTGAATTAAATTCGCCATCGTTAATTGCTTTAGTGATACGGGTAAAATCTTGATAAACAATGCGACCAGCACCTAAGTTCACATGGCCAACTTCTGAGTTACCCATTTGACCATCAGGAAGACCAACATCTAAACCCGAAGCTGATATTAATGTGTGTGGCCGTGTGGCCCATAAATTGTCTAATACCGGTGTGTTAGCTGCAAGAATAGCATTACTTTGCGTATCTTCGCGGTATCCCCAACCGTCTAAAATCATTAATACCAGTGGTTTTTTATGCTCTGTCATAATAGCTCCTGAAAATTAGTATCTGTTGATGGATACTGTGCACCTAAAAGGTTTATTAGCGTGGTTTTAGCATACCGTGTTTTTAAGCTAGGATCAGCATTGAAAACAAGATATTAAATTTTTTCACTTATACCTCATTGACTAACCTGAACTCTGCTTGAGATAGATTTATTATCCAGAGTTCTTGTTAACTATATATGGGGGGCTTTATCGTTTTTTAAACGTCTCTAAGTGCTCCTAAACTCGCATTTTAGGTTGGTTTGGGTATACTTGCGTGGCTAAAGTACAAAATCCTTAAAATATTAGGGCGTGTTGCACTTTGGTGGTTGAATTTGCAGCAGTATGTTTGGTTTTTAGGTAAGGCAGAGCCTATGAAGTGTGGTTACTCCCCATAAATAGGCGATAACGTAGCATAAATACCAAACATACGCTGCCCGTTGGGTTCTTTCTAGGGACTATTACCTCTTTGTTGCTCGGTTTTTACTTAGCCCACTAGGTTACAAATCTCGCGCCGCGATTTAATCGCCCCTAGATTGAACAAATTTCAATCCACAAAGGCCAACACGCCCTAGGTTTAAAACATAATTTCATAGTGGAAGTAGAATGGATCAATATATTGAATTTATTACAAATCATCCCATTTTAAGCCTTGCTTGGGTTGGTATTGTTTTCCTTATTGTTAGTGGCTGGATAAAGAGTAAGCTTTCAGCTGTTCGTCAAATAAATCCTCAGCAGCTTACGTTACTTATTAACCGTGATGACGGTCAAGTAATCGATATACGTGCGCAAAAAGAGTTTAATGCAGGGCGTATTTCTGGTGCTGAGCACTTAAGCCCAGAGAATGCGAAAAAATCTGACTTTTCAAGCCTTGAAAAGTACAAGACTAAACCCATTATAGTTGTATGTACTACAGGTATGACTGCCCAAGGTACTGCAGCCGCTATGAGTAAAGCTGGTTTTGAACGAGTTTACTTATTAGCAGGTGGCATGGGTGCGTGGCAATCTGCCAGCTTACCAACTACAACAGGTCGCTAATCAGTTTAGCTAGGCCGATAGAGGATTTATTATGAGTAATGTTGTTTTATACACCAAGGCGTATTGTCCATTTTGTCAGCGTGCTCTTTCGCTTTTAAACAGCAAAGGCGTTGAATACACAAATTATGATATTGGTGTACAGCCTGAGCTACGCGATGAAATGATTGCCAAAGCAGGTGGTGCAAGCACAGTACCGCAAATTTTTATTAATGATGAACATATCGGTGGCTGCGACGACATGATGGCTATTGAAGCGCAAGGTAAACTTGACGCTAAGCTAAACGCTTAATTTAATTATAATAACGAACAAGTTAGGAATAACAATGAACGAAGAAAATCAAAACGTAGCAGCTGCAGAAGCCGGCGCACAATTTACTATTCAACGTATTTACACTAAAGATGTATCGTTTGAAACGCCAAACTCTCCGGCCATTTTTCAAAAAGAATGGACGCCAGAAGTTAAGCTAGACCTAGATACACGCTCTAATAAACTAGACGAAGGTGTATTTGAAGTTGTTTTAGCGCTAACTGTAACCGCTTCTCTTGGTGAAGAAACTGCGTTCTTATGTGAAATTCAACAAGCAGGTATTTTTACTATTGCTGAAGTTGAAGAAGTGCAACTTGCGCACATGCTAGGTGCATTTTGTCCTAACGTGTTGTTCCCATATGCACGTGAAGCTGTTTCAAACCTTGTTAACCGTGGTACTTTCCCACAGCTTAACCTTGCGCCAGTTAATTTTGATGCGTTATTTGCACAATACATGCAACAACGTACTGCGCAAGCTGACCAGGCTTCAGCAGACGCATAACTTATGAGTACAGCAACTACAGCTGTTACTGTATTAGGGGCGGGGTCTTACGGCACCGCCCTTGCTATTTGTTTAGCCCGAAATGGTCACCACGTGACACTTTGGGGAAGAAATAGCGACGACGTTGCCACGCTTGCAGCTGAGCGGAAAAATCAACGTTACTTACCTGATGCTCCTTTTCCAGATACTCTTACTCTTGAAGCTAACTTACAACATGCCGTTGCTAACAGCGCTATTGTACTTGTTGTTGTGCCAAGCCATGCTTTTGGCGACACACTTGCGCAGATCAAACCTGCATTGCAATACGGTGCTAAAGTAGCGTGGGCAACTAAAGGACTTGAGCCTAATACTGGACGTTTGTTACAAGAAGTGGCTTTGCAAGAATTGGGTGATGACATTCCACTTGCGGTACTGTCGGGTCCTACGTTTGCAAAAGAAATGGCGATGGGTTCACCTACAGCTATTTCAGTGTCTTCTACGTCGCCTGAATTTGCTCAGCAGCTCGCTGATTTACTTCATTGTGGTCGCTCATTCCGTGTGTATAACAATGATGATTTTATTGGTATACAACTCGGTGGTGCGGTTAAGAATGTAATTGCCATTGGTGCCGGTATTTCGGACGGTGTTGGTTTTGGCGCTAATGCGCGTACCGCACTTATCACCCGAGGCCTTGCAGAGCTTACTCGTTTAGGTTGCGCTCTTGGTGCTAAGCCAGAAACCTTTATGGGAATGGCAGGCCTTGGCGATTTAATACTAACGTGTACAGATAACCAATCACGTAATCGTCGATTTGGTTTAGCGTTAGGTAAAGGCGAAAGCGTTGATGCTGCTATTGAATCAATTGGTCAAGTAGTTGAAGGCTTTAGAAATACCAAAGAAGTGTATTTATTAGCGCAGCGTAGCGGTGTAGAAATGCCGATTACTGAGCAAATTTATAAAGTGCTTTATGAAAATAAAGATATGAAAGAAGCTGCAATGGCGCTATTAGGCCGAGAGCAACGTTCTGAATAATTTTATAAGCGTTTATAAAACTAAAAAACCGACGTTATGTCGGTTTTTTGTTGTTTAGCTCAAAGCTATTTACTGCGCGTTAGGAAAACCCAACTGGCGCCACGACTCGTAGACAAACACAGCTACTGCGTTTGATAAGTTCATGCTGCGGCTATTGGCTTGCATAGGAATACGCACACGCTGCTCTTTTGGCAGTGCTTGGATCATATCGTCAGGCAAACCGCGAGTCTCTGGGCCAAATACCAAGCAGTCACCCGCTTCGTAACTTGCTTCATGGTGAAACTGACTACCTTTGGTTGTACATGCATATATTTTTTTTGGTTTACATTTTTCAAGGTAATCTTCAAATGAGGCATGGCGTTGAACATGACTAAATTCATGATAATCAAGTCCTGCACGTTTCACGCGCTTATCGTCCCACTCAAAACCTAGCGGCTCAATTAAATGTAATGCATAGCCGGTATTGGCACATAGGCGAATAATATTACCAGTGTTAGGCGGTATTTCAGGTTGGTATAAAACAATATCCAGCATAATGAGCCTTATAAAATAATCTGTAGTTTGACGAAGGGCAGTATACACGAAACCTTTTAAAAAAATGATATACTCACACTATTGAATACTCCTAATTATCGGATTAAAACGTGCATAACCGTAGCTACGAATTTTGGGTTAAAACTTCAAGCATTGTTACCATGGTAATGGTTAGTTTAATGATTGGTGCAAAAACATGGGCATGGCTTGCTTCGGG